>JAVVFP010000620.1:0-2060 GCA_032250495.1 Bacteroidota bacterium
CTCAAGGATCCGATGCGGCCCATCGGCTCCTTCGTCTTCCTCGGTCCCACGGGCGTGGGAAAAACCGAACTCGCCAAGGTGCTGGCACGCTATCTTTTCGATTCCGACGACGCTCTCGTGCGCATCGACATGAGCGAGTACATGGAGAAATTCTCCGTCTCTCGCCTCGTGGGCGCCCCCCCGGGCTACGTCGGTTACGAGGAAGGGGGCCAGCTGACGGAGAAAATCCGCCGCAAGCCCTACTCCGTGGTACTGCTCGACGAGATCGAAAAAGCGCATCCGGACGTTTTCAACATCCTCCTCCAGGTGCTCGATGACGGCATCATCACCGATGGACTCGGACGCCGCGTCGATTTCAAAAACACCATCCTCATCATGACCTCCAACATCGGTGCACGCGAAATCAAGCGCGACAACGTGTTCGGCTTCGGCGAGCAACCGGAAGAAAAGCATCAGTACAGGGACATGAAGAAGACCCTGGAAGAGTCGATGAAGAAACTCTTCAATCCGGAATTCATCAACCGCATCGACGAAAGCATCGTCTTCCATTCATTGACCAAGGATCATATCAAGGAGATCATCACGATCTCGACGAAAAAACTCTTCGACCGGCTCGGTCACATGGGACTCACCCTTGAATTCACGCCGGACGCCAAGGAGTTTCTCGCCGATAAAGGGTACGATCCGAACTATGGCGCGCGCCCCCTGCGTCGCGCCCTGCAGAACTACATCGAGGATCCCCTGGCCGAGGAAATCCTCAAAGGTCGCTTCCCCCAGGGCAGCACCATACTGGTGTCACTGCGCGAGGACAAGGAAGGATTCGACTTCTCGAACACCACGGAAGATGGCAGCGGCAACACGCCTGCACCGGAAGAACCCACCGTAGTCGACCACAGCGATGAAAAAGGCGACACCGCCGGCGAATAACCTGTAATCGCGTTTCTACTGAAAACGGTCCCGTCTGGGACCGTTTTTTTTTGTACCGCTGCGCGGTGGCCGGCGATATATTTTTCAGTTGAGACGTGCCTTGAGAAAGAACCGCGGGATATGCGCCTCGAAAGTGCTGCCGTCCTCGCGCTGCATGGTGTACGTCCCTTCCATGGCGCCTTCGAAGGATTTCAGTACGCAGAAGCTGTTGTAATGATACGTCCCGTTGGACTTGATCATGGGCTGTTCACCGACCACACCTTCGCCTTCCACTTCATAGTCCGGGGCATCCGAATCATGGATGTACCAGTGCCGTCGCAGGAGTTTGACGGGACTCGGCCCGTGATTTTCCAGCGTGATGAAATAGACGAAGAAAAAATTGCGCTTCATCACGTCCGAGCGTTCCTCGAGAAAATAGCTCTGAACGGTGACCGTCACGCCTTCTGTGGTTTTTGTATATGCAAGCATGGACTGCGTTTCTGCTCTGCTGAATGGTAAATGACTGTTCAGCATATAAACGCCGGGGACGGGGCAATAGTTCTTCTACGGGACCGGAAGCGAAAAAAATGTACCGGGTCAGTAGCGGTCCAGGCGGAAGCTCTCCCCGAGATATATCTTCCGCGCCTCTGCGTCGTTGGCGAGTTCTTCCGATGCGCCTTCCATCAGGATGCTGCCGTCGAAAAGCAGGTATGCACGATCGACGATCGACAGTGTTTCATGGACATTATGGTCGGTGATGAGCACGCCGATGTTGCGCTGTTTGAGTTCCTCGACGATGCGCATGATGTCCTCCACCGCGATCGGGTCGACGCCCGCGAAGGGTTCGTCGAGAAGGATGAAACTCGGGTTCGTGGTCAGCGCGCGGGCGATTTCCGTGCGGCGGCGCTCACCGCCCGAGAGCATGTAGCCCTTGCTCGACCGCAGATGCGCGATGTTGAAATCTCCGAGCAGCTGCTCGGCCCGCTCCTTTCGTTCTTTTCTCCCGAGGCCCATCGCTTCGAGCGTCGCGAGCAGATTGTCCTCCACGGTCAGCTGCCGGAACACCGAGGCCTCCTGCGGCAGGTAGCCGATTCCCAGGCGGGAGCGCTTGTACATGGGCAGGCGCGTAATCTCGCGGTCGTCGATGAACACCT
>JAVVFP010000621.1:0-2054 GCA_032250495.1 Bacteroidota bacterium
CGCCGCGCTCGCGCAGACGCTGCCCGTCGCGGACAACGCCTATCGCGGACAGCTGCTCACACTCATCGACGGCCATTGCTTCTCGACCAGCGGACATTTCTGCGCGTTGCTCAAGCACCACCGTATCGGCACCCTTCTCGGGAGCGAGGCGGGCGGGACGTTCACCTGCAACGACGGATCGGAGCAGCTTCATCTTCCCGCGACGCGGATGCTCATCCATATTCCACGACGCAGCTTCGCCGCGGCCGTGGAGGACATGGAGGCGTCACATGGCGTGCTGCCCGATCACGAAGTGCGGCAGCGCTACCGTGATTACCTCGAGGGACGCGATACCGTGATGGAGTACGCCATGCGCTTGGCACGGGAGCAGCCACTGCGTTGAACGTGTGTTCGCTCGCTCCCTGCCTGCCGGCACCATGATGCCGGCGCCCTGGTGCCAGGAGCTGCCGGCTGCGACGGCGGTTCCCTGCCTGCCGCGGCTGCAGGGAAGCCGGGGGTTCCCGCCGGACGGGTAAAAAGTGTTGCATTGCTTTTGCGGGCGTAAAGCATATATTGCGCTCCGGAATACGACCATTGCCCGAACACCGTCATACCATTTTTAGGGAAAATGCCATGTCAAGGAGTCGCCGCGCCGTAGGTCCGCTCATCCTGTTGTTCTTCATCTCCGCACTTACCCTGCCGCTTTCCGCCCAGGATGCCGACAGCATCGGCACTGTCACCGGCACGGTGGGGGAGGAGCTTCCATTCGCGAAAAATGCCGGGCGCTACCGTCTCCGCGTGTACCCGGAATTCTGCATCGGCGTCGGCCTCAGCGTCGCCGGGCCCGACATGTCGGCCTTCGACAGCAGGTACCGGGAAGGCAGCAAGCCGTCGAACCATGTGCCGCTCGGGAGCCTGGGGCTGAAACTCCGATACCAGCCACTGTCCTGGCTTGCGCTCAGCCTTACCACGGAGGCGCAGGTTGAACTGAGTTTTGAGTTCGACTCCGAAAACGAATACAATAACTGGCTGCGCAACGCGATCTCCTTCACCGCCCACCAGGGCATTCATTCCGGGGGACTGTTCAGCGTCTTCGGGGGCGCGGGCATCACGCGCATCGATTACGAACACAGTGGCATGTATACCGTCGACGAAACCCTGCATATCACCGCGCGGGAATTCGGTGTGCACCTGATCGGCGGTGTGGAACTCGACATGGTGGGCGGTCCGATACTCTCGCTCTCCGCCGCCTATGACCTCATGCCCGAGGTGGAGGGCGTCGACCTCTCGTCCTACCTCGCGTCGTTTCATGTACTGTTCCAGTTTTAAGGGAGAAAGCATCCATGCAGAAGCTTCGCATCGCCGCCGCACTGGCCTGTCTCGCGCTCGTCGCCATGTCCTGCGTCACCGTCGACCCGGTGCGCGAACATCAGCAGCTCCGGCAGACCGACAGCAGCGCCACGCTGTCGCTGCTGACGAAGGACGGAACCATCTATCACCTGTCCCGTTATGAGGCCGAAGGAAATGCCGTGCGCGGCAGCGGTACGCGGGAGTTCGCCGGCAGGACGCTGGAATTCAGCGGATCGCTCGCCTTCGATGACATCGAGTACGCGCAGGTGGAGAAGGGAAACAGCCAGGGCACCATCGCCACCGCCGCCATGGCGGCAGTCATCACCGGCGCCGTGGCCGTAGACATGCTCGCCGGGACGAAAACGGAAGTCAAGCCGTATCCGAGGGAAGGGGAATCCTGTCCCTACGTCTACAGCTGGAATGGTCAACAGTACGTGCTCGAGGCCGAAACCTTCGGCACCTCGCTGGGCAGCGCACTGCAGCGGGAAACGCGGCATGTGCTGCCGTCGCTGCGCGCACAGGACGGGAAGGTGCGCTTCCGCATACGCAACGAACGGCCGGAAACGCATTATATCGACCGGGTGGGACTGCGCCGCGTCCTTCATGCGCCCGGGACGCGTGTCGTGCTCGATGCCCACGGGAAGCCGTGGCAGGTCGGGGCCCTCACCGCCCCGCTGCGCAGTGACATCGCCGCCGCGGACAGCCGTCGCTGCGTGTTCGCGCGT
>JAVVFP010000043.1:0-4757 GCA_032250495.1 Bacteroidota bacterium
ACTCGCCGCCGCACACGCGCTGGCCGCGGAAATGCTCGGTATGAAACTGGTTTACCTCGAAGCCGGCAGCGGCGCTGCGCAGAGCGTTCCCGCGGAGATGATACGCATGCTTCGCACGCTTCTGCAGATTCCCATCGTCGTGGGCGGAGGCATACGGACACCGGAGGCAGCCGCGGAGAAGGCGGCTGCGGGGGCTTCCATCGTCATCATTGGCAACCATTTCGAAGTGGATGGACATCGCGCCCAGCTTCGCGCCTTCGCCGAAGCGGTCCACAACGGGCGTGCGTCCACCATCGCCGACATCTGATACCGGAGCCATCATGAAACCAATTCCGCTTCTCCTCATCGCCGCGCTCGTCAGTGGAGTCGGCTGCGGTCCCCTCATCGAACTCGAGGACGAGAATATTGCGCTCAAGTCACGCATCGATTCCCTCGAGATCGCGCTCGCGGAGTGCGGTACGCAGACGGATCTCGCGCACGAGCGCCTCGCCGCCATCGAGCGCGAAAACCTGCAGCTTGATGACCGCAACCGGCAGCTCGCCGCACGCTTCGCCGAAGCGCAGAATTTGGCACCGGCCTCTCCGGGCACGACGGCGGGTTCCGGCACGACGGCGGGTTCCGGCACGACGGCGGGTTCCGGCACGACGGCGGGAGAGGCCGCACCAGTGAACGCTGACGCGGAGGGAGGTGCTCCGGCATACGCTCCCGCGGTGCGCCCCGATCTCACCTTCCTCCGCGAGTATCAGAAAGGTCTCAGCGCCTACCATGCGCGCGAATTCGACCGTGCGCGCAGCGTATTCGCCGGACTGCTGCAGGCAGGTGCCGCGAACGAGATGACGGACAATTGCGTGTTCTGGCTTGGCGAAACCGCCATGCAGCAGGGACAGTACACCGAGGCGCATGGTTTGTTTTCGACTGTGCTCGGGTACACGGATTCGGACAAGGCACCCCAGGCGCTGCTCGCCCGGGCCCGGGCCGCTGTCGCCCTCGGCCGCAATGCGGACGCACGCAGTGACTGCGAGGTACTGCTTCGGGACCATTCCCGCAGCGAGCAGGCCGGACCGGCGCGTGAATTGCTGCGCAGCCTGCGTTAGGACGGGGAGCGGATGGAAGCGCATCGGAAGCTGCACGCCGGTGCGGCAAGGATACACGTCACACGATTGGAAGGACCATGAGCACATCACCGACCGGAAAAGGACGTCTTCTCGCACGGGATGAAATTGATCCGCGACATACCTGGGACCTGGAGGATCTTTACACTACCGACAGTGATTGGGAGGAGGACTTCAACATCGTCGAACGAATGATCGGCGAAGTCGCCGGCTACGAGGGCACGCTCTCGCAGTCCGGCTTACAGCTTCTGCGCTGGCTGCATTTCGCCGATGATCTCAACGTGATCGCGGGCCGCCTCGGGAATTACGCATTTCGCCGCTACGATGAGAACACGGCCAACACGCATTACCAGGGAATGATGGACCGCGTCATGTCCCAGCATGCACGCATCGGCGCCGCCACTTCATGGGTGCTGCCCGAAATACTTTCCATCCCGGAGGATGTCATCGGGGGGTATATCGAGGGAACCGACGGCCTGTCCCTGTACGCGCAGCATCTCGATGAGATCCTGCGCATGAAGGAGCATACGCGTACACCGTCGGAGGAGCAACTCCTCGCACTGTCCATGGAATCCCTGGCCACGCCGTCCAACATCTTCGGTATGTTCAACGATGCGGACATCCGTTTCGGCAGCATTACCGACGAGGACGGCAATGAGATCGAGGTCACCAAGGGGCGCTACATTCAGCTGCAGGAATCCCGGGATCGCCGCGTACGGGAGGACGCATACCGGGCGATGTACGAGGCCTACCAGTCCTGGAGGAATACACTCGCTGCGACGCTGAGTGGACAGGTGAAAAAAGAAATTTTTCTTTCCCGCGCCCGTCGATACGGGAAGACGCGGCACATGGCGCTGTACGAGGACAATATTCCCGAGGCGGTGTATGACAACGTGGTGCGAACGGTGAACGACAACCTCGCCCCGCTGCATCGCTCCGTCTCCCTGCGCAAGCGCCTGCTCAAGCTCGACGCCGTGCGTCCTTGGGACCTGTACGTCCCCCTCGCATCGGAAGCGAATTTTCATTTTCCCTACGAAGATGCCGTCCGCCATGTTCGCGAGGCCATGGCCGTACTCGGTCCAGCTTATGTGCGCGATCTGGGCGGAGGACTCGACGGTGGCTGGATCGATGTGTATGAGAACCAGGGAAAGGCCTCCGGTGCCTATTCCGCCTGGACCTACGGGGCGCATCCCTTCGTCCTTCTCAACTACAGCAGCACGCTGAAGGACGTGTTCACCCTCGCCCACGAGATGGGCCACGCGATGCATTCGTACTATACGTGGAAAAACCAGCCGCCGGTGTACGGCGGTTACACGATATTCTGCGCCGAGGTCGCATCGACCACGAACGAGATGCTCCTCGTCGATCATTTGCTCAAGACGCAGTCCGACCCCGAGCTCCGCAAACATCTGCTCTTTCATCATATCGACGCCATCCGCGGGACGGTGTTCAACCAGGCATTGTTCGCCGAGTTCGAGCAGTTCATCCATCAGTCCGCCGAAGCCGGCACGCCGCTCACCGTCGACGTGCTCAGCGACAGGATGTCCACGCTGTACCGGCATTATCTGGGTCCGGACTTCACGATGGACGACAGCTACGCGATGAACTGGTCACGCATCCCGCATTTCTACCGAAGCTTTTACGTGTTCCAGTACGCGACAGGCCTCTCCGCCGCGGCAGCGATTTCACGTTCCATTCTCGAGGGTGCACCCGGGGCTCTCGACCGCTACCTGGACTTCCTCAAAGCGGGCAGTTCACGCTATTCCATTGACCTTCTCCGCGATGCAGGGGTGGATATGACCGAACCCGCTCCCATAGCCGCTACCGCGGCGCTCATGGACACCCTGCTCGACCAGGTGGAAGAACTGCTCTGACAATCCGTACTTCTTGCGCAGCGACCTCGCGCGGCACACACCTGTACGACAAAAGCCCCTCTCTCGAGGGGCTTTTGTCGATTTATCACAATGCGAAAAATGCGTCAGGCGGTCGGAGGAGTTTCCGGATTTTCCTCGCCGTCCTCTGCCGGTTTCCCGGGATCTTCTTCTCCTGCAGGAGTTTCTTCGGTCGCTGCTGGAGTTTCTTCGGTCGCTGCTGGAGTTTCTTCGGTCGCTGCCGGAGTTTCTTCGGCGGTTGCCGGAGTTTCCTCGGCGGTTGCAGGAGTTTCTTCGGTGGCTGCCGGAGTCTCTTCGGTGGCTGCCGGAGTTTCTTCGGTGGCTGCCGGAGTTTCCTCGGTGGCTGCCGGAGTTTCCTCGGTGGCTGCCGGAGTCTCTTCGATGGCGGCTTCCGCGATTTCCGTGGCCGGGGCTTCCGTTGCTGCCTCGTCTTCCGGCTTCGCGGTTTCGGCTGCGGTATTGTTGAAGAGTTCCCTCAGGCTGTCGAGTTCTTCACCGAGCGTGAAGGCACCTTCCGTCGCGGATGCGCGCGGCATCTTGAAATCCGAGCGGGAGGAGGAGTCGTGATCGCGCGAATCGGGTTCTGCGCCGTCCTCGCGAACGATGGCACCGATGAAGGAGTGCTTCTCGGTGTCCATTTCGACGACCTTGATGCGGACGGCATCCCCTACGTTATAGGTCGGAGCGCTCTGTCCGCGGCGGCGGCGTCCACCCATTTTGCCGCGCGGGATGAAGCAGTCGATATCGAAATCCAGTGCGACGATGGCACCGGCTTCCATGACCTGCTTGATCACGCCGTCGGCTTCCGTGTCGGTGGGATAGATGTTGGCGAGACGCGGCCAGGGATCGGGTTGGGTATCTTTCACGCTCAGTGCGATCCGGCGGTCCTTCGGACGGATGTCCATGATGCGCACCTCGATCTCCTCGCCCATTTTCACGACCTCGGTGGGATGCTGGATCCGCTTGGTCCATGAGAGGTCCGAAATATGCACCATACCGACGATACCGGGTTCGAGCTGCACATAGACGCCGAAATCCGTTATGTTGCGGACCTTGCCCTTTATCGTGGTACCGACCGTGTAGGTCTCTTCTGCGTGTGCCCAGGGCGACTCCGTGAACTCTTTCATGCTCAGGGCGATGCGTTCATCCTTCTCGTTGATGTCGACGATGCGCACTTTCACATTCTCGCCCATGCTGACGACTTCGTTCGGCGTATTGACACGCACCTTGCTCAAACGCGAGATGTGAATCAGTCCGTCCACTCCGCCCAGGTCGACGAAGGCGCCGTAGCTCGTGATGGACGTTACCTTGCCCTCCACGATCGAACCCTTCTTGAGTTCGCGCATGCGCTCCTTTTTCAGCGCACGTTTCCGGCTGCAGACGAACTTTCGCTTCGAGAAGTCCGTCATTTCGATGACGACGAGATTCACCTCCTGTCCGACCAGCGGTTCGATATCCGAAGGTTCGGCGCGGCCCGAAAGCAGGAACTGCGAACGGGGCACGAAGCCCTCCAGTCCCTTGTAGTTCACAATGGCACCGCCCGGTATTCCGCGACTGATCGTGAAGGCCAGCAGATCGCTCTCCTCGTGGGCCTTCTTCAACTCATCCCAGATCGGCTGCGCCTCTTCGTCCGACATTTTTTTCTTGCGCGATGGGACGGCCGCATCCTCGCTGTCCTCGGCAGGCGCATCCTCTGCGGCGGGAGTTTCCTCCGCCCTGGGCGCATCCTCTGCGGCGGGAGTTTCCTCCGCCC
>JAVVFP010000043.1:4857-11888 GCA_032250495.1 Bacteroidota bacterium
GCCCCGGGCGCATCCTCTGTGGCGGGAGTTTCCTCCGCCCTGGGCGCATCCTCTGCGGCGGGAGTTTCCTCCGCCCCGGGCGCATCCTCTGTGGCGGGAGTTTCCTCCGCCCTGGGCGCATCCTCTGTGGCGGGAGTTTCCTCCGCCCCGGGCGCATCCTCTGTGGCGGGAGTTTCCTTCACGGGAGCGGCGGCGTCGGCCGGGCTATCCTGGGTCGGTTCGGTTGTGGACGGTTCCGCTGCCTCTTTCCCTTGCTGCGCAGCTGCCTGCTGTTCCTGGTCGGGGTTGTCGGGGAGGTTGTCGGGAGTCTCGTTCCGGGTGGACTCGTTCGTCATTGTGGTTTCCGCTAATTGTGATAAAATCCGGCACGGCGTGCCTCTGTCCAAAGCTGTATCGACATGACGAATGGGGCAGGGGGAGCCTGCCTGATCCTTCACACCGATAGTGAACGTGCAAACTAGTGAATTACGGTTGAAATGACAATATGGAAAACGTGATTCAGACTGTCAAGCCGTCCGGGATAAAAAAACGCATGCAGCTTTCAGCGGAGGCTTTCTTCCAGCGCGGTCGCCGCATCGGTCCTTTCGTCCCTGTACTTGATGATGAGCGGGGTGTACATCTGCAGTTTCTCGGCGGTGGCGAACGCGCCGCGTGCGGGACGACTGCCGGCGACGACAACGGCATTTTCGGGTATTTCCAGCGGTCTGCCGGCTTCACGTCGGAGGATGCGTCCATGAACACAGTCGTAGACCGGGGTGGAGGCGTTGAGGATCACGCCAGTACCGATGACCGCGCGGCGGCGCACCACGGTCCCTTCGTAAATGCCGCTATTGCCGCCGACCATGACGTCATCCTCGACGACGACGGGGACCGCACCGATCGGTTCGAGAACGCCGCCGATCTGCACGCCTGCGCTCAGGTGCACGCGTTTGCCGATCTGCGCGCAGGAGCCGACGAGGGCATGGCTGTCGACGAGTGTCTGCTCGTCGACGTACGCGCCGACGTTTATGTATGCCGGGGGCATGACGATCACGCCGGAAGCGACGTACGCGCCGTCCCGCACCGTGGTGCCACCCGGAACGATGCGTCGTCCGCTGGCCGCGCCGAACCGCTGCACGGGGAGCGTGTGCTTGTCGGTGAAGTGAAACGTCGCGTCGCCCGGAACATCTTCGAGGACACCGGAGCGGAAGGCCCACAGGATGACCTGTTTGACCTCGATATCGGCGATCCAGTCGCCGTCCACCTTGTGCGCCGCACGGATGACGCCTTCGCGCAGGGCGCGCCAGACGTCGTGCAGGAGTTCAAAATCCTCGGCCGTAGCGTGTACGGGATCGGATTGGAGGAGGCGGGTGATGATTTCCTTCATGGGAATGCTTCCGTTCGTACGACAGGTCATGAAATCGTAATATCGTTTGCGGAACAACGGGAGACAAGCGGCGGTTTATTCTTTATGTCCCTGAGTGCATGCACACTGCATTGCGCCGCCCGAGTGCATTTCGTAACTTCCGTGATGGAGCATACATTATGAAAATACATCGTCCGCTTTTCCCGGTTTTCCTTGCCCTTCTTTTGACAACCGCCGTTTCCGCCGGACAGGGCGCCCTGGACTGGGAGGAGAATGCGCAGTTCGGCGTGGAGATTTCCGGCGATATCGACATCACCGCGCAGGTGTTCCAGCCCACGAACTATCAGCCTTACCTTATCCTCACGTCGGAGAAGCTGAAAAGTCCACTTCTCATCGATCTCGGGAAGAAGAAAGTATATCGCTTGAAGGACTCCGACGTCAGGATCGACGGCAGCTTCCTGGCGACTACCGGCATCCCGAAGGGAACGTCCGTCAGCAAGTACGCGATGAAAGGCGGCGCGAGCACCTTCAAGGTTGACGGCAGGAATGTCGCCATGACCGTGCGGCAGACCCTTGTCGGGGAAGTGGATCCCGCCATCATCCTCGCCCACAGTCCCGATTATGCCGTGCGAAAGGACGCGTACAAGCCCGGGGCGAAGTCCATTCGCACCCTCAAATCCTACAAGAAGTCCACCGACGTCGTCGTCATGTTCGCGACCTGGTGTTCCACCTGCAAGCTCGTACTTCCGAAAGTGCTGCGGGTTTTCGAGGAGGCGGACAACAGGAAATTCTCCGTGCGCTACATAGGCATCGCGATGGGTGGCAACGAGCCCCACGCGGAACTCGAACGATACGGCCACGATTATCCCGCCGTCATCCTCCTGCAGAACGGAAAGGAGCTCGACCGCATCGTCGGCGATCCCCCCGGTCCCATCGAGGATCTCATCGTCAACATTCTACGCTAGTCCATGCAGCTCTCATCAAACCGTGTACTTCGGACGATCGCACGCGTCGTCGAGATCATCGTTGCGCTGGTTTTCCTGCTCGCCGCGCTCATGAAAGCACTGGATCCGCAGGCGTTCATCGAACAGATCATCGCGTACCGGATCTTTCCCGAGCTCGCGCCCGTCGCAGCCTGGTCATTCATCGTCATCGAATGCGTTCTCGCGGCCGGACTCCTGGTGAACCTTTATCCGCGCATCGTCCCTTTGCTGAGCGCGGCGCTGCTCCTGTTCTTCATCGGCATCACGGTCTACGGCATGGCCATTGGACTGGGAGAGAACTGCGGCTGCTTCGGCAACCTCTATCACCGCGGACCGGAGATGGTC
Source organism: Bacteroidota bacterium (assembly GCA_032250495.1). Classification (GTDB taxonomy): domain Bacteria; phylum Bacteroidota; class Ignavibacteria; order SZUA-365; family SZUA-365; genus BM516. The sequence goes on from JAVVFP010000043.1 coordinate 7,531, forward strand.
ATCATCGAGGATACGCTCATGATACTCGGCCTGCTGTTCGCCACCGTGGTGCTCTGGAAACAGAAGGTCGCGCATGTCATACCGCGCCTCGTGTTCGCCCTCAGCGTGGGCGCGCTGGCCGCGCTGCTGACCGGACTGAGTCCCTCCATCCCGGCCGATGATTTCGTGACGCAGCTCAGTCCGGGACAGCATTTCGACACCTGGCCGGTAGACGGACTGTACGGCAAGGACCTCAACACGGGGACACATGTCGTTTTCCTGTTCACGGTGACCGACACCCGGATCGCCGCGCAGGTCGAGCGCATGAACGCCATCGCGCAACAGGAAGCGATCGCTTCGGCCGTGGGACTGATCATCGATGGTACCGAGCATCTTACCGCCCTGATGTTCGAATACGCGGCGGCGTTTCCCGTCGCAGCTATCGAGCCCCGCTTCGCGCGACCGCTGTACAGGACACTTCCCCGCGTGTTTGTTCTGCACGAAGGGGTCGTGACGCACACCTGGTCGGAACTTCCGGCGCCGAATGATGTTGTGAAAGCATTACAGCAACTTCCACAGCGTCAGGAAACACCGTGAAAATCTATACAGGAACGGGTGACCAGGGCAAGACGGCCCTCTTCGGCGGACGTCGCGTCGGCAAAGACAACGTGCGTATCGAGGCCTACGGTACCGTCGACGAACTCAATGCGCACCTCGGCTTCGCACGCGCTTCCGCCGTACACGAAGAGCTGCATACCCTGATCGAGACGCTGCAGAATGAGCTGTTTACGCTCGGTGCGGACCTCGCCACCCCGATCGACAGCAAGAACGTCAACGTGCAGCGGATTACGGATGCGCATATCGAAGTGATGGAGAGCCGTATCGATGCGCTTGAGGAGAAACTCAACCCCATCCGCTTCTTCATTCTCCCCGGCGGTACGGAAACGGCCGCGCGCCTGCATATCTGCCGCACCATCGCGCGACGGGCCGAACGAGGCATCGTACATCTCTCGACACGCGAAGAAATCAACGAACGGGATCTCCGCTACATCAATCGCCTCTCGGACTTTCTCTTTGTTCTCGCCCGGTACGCCAACCACACGGCCGGGGAAAAGGATCTCCAGTGGCAGCAGGACTAGGCCCATGTTTATCGCCATCGCCGGGAACATCGGTTCCGGCAAATCTACGCTGACATCGCTGCTGCACCAGAAATTCGGATGGCAGCCCCATTTCGAATCGGTGGACGACAACCCGTACCTGCCGGATTTCTATGCCGACATGACGCGCTGGTCCTTTCATCTCCAGGTGTACTTTCTTTCCAAGCGCTTCATCCTGCACCGTACCATCTCCGAGCAAAAGGTCTCCGTCGTTCAGGACCGCTCGATATACGAAGACGCGGAGATATTCGCGGTTAACCTGCACAATCTCGGAAAGATGGATGACCGTGACTATGCGAATTACCGCGCGCTGTACGCCGCGATGACATCATACCTGCGTCCCCCGGACCTGCTGATCTATCTTCGCGCCAGCATCCCCACGCTGCAGCGTCAGATCCATCTGCGTGGCCGGGATTTCGAGCAGGGCATCGATCCCGATTATCTCGCACAGCTCAACACGCTCTACGAAAACTGGATCGAGAAATATTCCCATGGACCTCTCCTCACGATTGACAGCGATGAATCCGATTTCGTGCATGACATGCAGAAGCAGGAGGAAATCCTCTACCGCATCGACCAGGCAGTTCGAATCAAGCGAAGGTAAGCAATGAGATACATCCGTGTGCAACTGTCAGTCCAGTCCCTCGTCTGGACTGTCCTGTTTCTGGGCGCGTTCGCGGCTCCGCTGCTCGCGCAGTCGGGCGTGCTCCGCGGACGCGTCACCGACACGAACGGCAATCCCCTGATCGGCGCGAACGTCGCCATTCGCGGTACCGTGCTCGGCGCGGCGACCGATTCCGATGGACGCTACCTCATCCGGCGCCTCCCCGCCGGCACGTTCACCGTGCAGTGCTCGATGATCGGCTATGCCCGGCAGAGCGTGGTGGTGGACATCGCGGCCAGCGCCGAGCGCGAACAGGACTTTCGCCTCGTCGAAAGCATGATCGAGACGGACGAAGTCATCGTCACAGCGGGAAAGCATGCGCAGAGCTTCGAGGAGATTCCCGTCAGCATCGCGACCTTCGATGCGCAGGAGATCGAGGCACGCGGCATCATCAGTCTCGACAACGCGCTGCGGAAAGTGTCGGGCGTGAACATCACCGAGGATCAGGTCAATATCCGTGGCTCCAGCGGTTACAGCCGGGCACTTGGCAGCCGCGTGCTGCTGCTGGTGGACGGCGCGCCGGTGCTCGCCGGCGACGCGGGAGAAATCAAGTTCGATGTCGTGCCGATGTTCGCCGTCGACCGTATTGAGGTGGTCAAGGGCGCCGGTTCCGCACTCTACGGTTCGAGCGCGCTCGGGGGAGTGATCAACGTGCTCACCCGGCAACCGCGTGAACGGATATCCCGCGTTCGACTCTACAGCGGCTTCTGGGACGAACCCGCGTGGGAATCCTGGAAATGGTGGGGGGACAGTCCGCGATACATGAACGGCATCGACCTGCAGCACGGTGACGTGCACGGTGATTTCAGCTACCTCCTCACGGGTGGGGTGCGCAGCGACCAGTCCTACCGGCAGAACGACGATTTCGCACGCTGGAACCTGAGTGGCCGCGCGTGGCACCGTTTCGACTCCGAGCGCAACCTCACGCTTGCCGTTAACCACAGCGAGAACGACAGGGGAAACTGGGTGTACTGGCGCGATCTCGAGCACGCCCTGCAGCCCCCGCTGACGGCCGATCTGTCCGAGCATGTGCGCAGCGTCAAGACGCAGGCCTCCGCGCAGTACCGGCAGACACACAGCGCGTCCTTCGCCTCGATGCTCCGCGTCAACCTCTACCGCACCGCTTTCCAGACCAGCAGCGACACATCGGATTTCCGCTTCCGTCCCACGGACCAGACGCAGTCCACCGCCTGGCTGCTCGGCACGGAGTGGCAGGGGAGCATGACGCTCTCAGACAGGAACTTCCTCACCTTCGGCGTGGACGCCTCATGGGCGACGGTGGATTCCCGCACCTTCGGTGTGCGGGACGGCATCACCTTCGCCGTGTACGCGCAGGATGAGCTGACAATCGCGGAGGACTGGCATCTTTCCGTCGGCGCACGCTACGACCTGACCGCCATCGATTCCCTGGATATTGACGCGCAGCTCAATCCCCGTGCCGGCCTGACCTATACACCCTGGCAGGGCGGGGTCGTGCGCGCATCCTACGGCTGGGGCTTTCGCTCTCCGTCCATCGCGGAACGCTACACCAGTGCAAGCGCGGGAGGGATACTCACGAAACCGAATCCCGACCTGAAGGCGGAGCGCAGCACGTCCTACGAAGTCGGCTTCAAGCAGGATCTCCCCTTCGGCAGCAGCGTGGACGCCGCGCTGTTCTGGAACGACTACGACAACCTGGTCGAACCCCTCATCGATCCGGCCGACGGACGCATCGCCTTCCGGAACATTACCCGTGCACGCATTATCGGGTATGAAATCGGTGTGGAATCACGTCCCTTTCCCGACATGCTGACGCTTTCCGCGAGTTACACCTACCTGTATCCCCGCGATATCAGCGCCTCGACCGTGCTGAAATACCGTCACCGGCACCTGCTCTACCTCTCGGGAGACTTGCGCCTCGGACCGGTTTCGTTCGGTGCCGATTTCCGCTACCTCTCCCGCATGGAAAATATCGACCGCGAACTGACGCTGGTCATACCCGATTCCGAAAAACGCGTCGCCGCCTACGTGACCGACCTGCGCCTCGCGCTTTCCGGTGCGGCGGTCGGACTCCCGCTGCGGCTGAGCTTCCTCGTCGACAATGTTTTCCAGTACCATTACACCGAAGTCGTCGCGAATATCGCGCCCATGCGCCGTTTCCGTCTCATGCTCGAAGGAAGTTTCTGAAGCGGGTTCGCCGCGTCCTGCGGATCCCGGAAATAAAAAATCCCGTTCATTGAACGGGATTTTTTGTATCCTGGCGCCTCAGTGTATTACTTCAGCATTTTCAGCTCATAGTCCGCGTTGCGCGCGTAGGAAGGATCTTTTTTCGCGTTCGTGAAGGCGTCCTTTGCCTTGGCCGTGTTGCCCAGATTGCGGTGGGCAAGGCCGAGCTCGAAATACGCAGCGCCCTTGCGCGGTGACTTGTCATACTTGATGGCGTTCTGCGCGGCCTTGATCGCCTGATCGTACTTGCCATCCTTGTTGAAGGCCTGCGCCAGGATCACATAGGCCTTGTCGTACTTTTCGTCGTTCTCGACGGCGCTGGCGGCCAGAGCGGCGGCCTTGCCGGTCTCACC
>JAVVFP010000622.1:0-2049 GCA_032250495.1 Bacteroidota bacterium
ACGCGTCCCGCGATGACAATCGCGGTAAGCACCGGACCGAGTTCGATGAAGATCGCGCGACTCACGGCACCGCCGATCAGGGAGAAACTGATCATGCCCTGGAACTGATAGGCCGCCTGCCAGGAAGACACCATGCCGGTGAACAGTCCGATGATCAGCACCAGCGGCAGCGACCCCACGCCGATATGCGCCATCTGCTCGATGACCAGATGACGGTCACGGAACAGGCGGTGCGTGCTGCGCAGGATATTCCACAGCAGACGGCTGATCTGTCCGATCTCCGTGAAAAAGCCGATGGTGCGGCGGCCCAGTGTGTCGATGCCGAAAGTCATTCCCTAATGTACCAAGAATGATGAAAGATTGCAGATTACAAATGGCAGATGGCAGATTGCAGATGGCAGATGGCAGATGGAAAGAAGGAAAGAAGGAAAGAAGGAAAGAAGGAAAGAAGGAAAGAAGGAAAAATACGTTCCGCGGGAGCGGAACCCACGCGGACGCCGAAGGCGGCCCCACGCGTCTCGCGTCAGCGGGACCCATGCGGACGCCGAAGGCGGCCCTCAGCGATACGGCTTGAGCCCCTCGGTACAATTCCGGCACATGGGGACATCGCGGCGATTGCGGAGTATGCGTCGGCGGAAGTCATGGTAGGTGTCAGATCGCCAGATGTCGGCGAAGCTGCGTCCGTCGAGTTGACCGAGGGGATATTCGGCGTCCTTGTCGAAGCAGCAGGGAACGACCACGCCGTCCCACGTGACGACGCTGCGCTCCCAGAGGCGCACGCAGCGGTTATGCAGCGCGTTGCGCGTGCGCAGGCGACCGTCGACGTTTTCATAGCGGCTGTAGCGCGGATCGGTGGGAAGGAATTTCTCCGCGCCCTCGATGGAATACACCTGCATGGTTTTCAGCGCGATGTCCGCGCCGTGTTTTTTCGCCAGCGCGCGCAGTTCCGGAAGCTGCGCCTCATTCTGTCGTGTGACCAGGAGCTGCAGGGTCAGCTCCGTGCGAGGCCGCTGCGCGGCGTTTCGCGCCGCGGTGAAATTATGCAGCGCCTCGTGAACTTTCGCCAGGTTTCCGCCCACGCGGTACTGTTCGTACACGTCCTGCGTAAGTCCGTCGACGGACACGATGAGGCGGTCCAGACCCGCGGCGACAATGTCGGCGGCCACCGCGGGACGCAGGTAATGCGCGTTGGTGCTGATCGCCGTGTACATGTGCTTCGCGCGGGCATAACGCACCATGTCGAGCAGGCGGTTATGTATGAAGGGTTCGCCCTGGAAAAACAGCTGCAGGTAAAACACCTCGGGGTGGATTTCGTCCACGAGACGCGTGAACTCCTCGTACGGCATCAGTCCCTGCGCACGCGTCATCGTCCCGTTGCCCGATGGACATTCCGGGCAACTGAGGTTGCAGCGGTTGGTGGGCTCGATGGTGAGCGTCCAGGGTTTCCCCCAGACGATACTGCGTCCCGTGCGTGCCGAGAGCTGATAGGAGAGGGATATCTTCAGGAAGTTCCACAGCCGGCGCGCTGTCACGCAGCGCAGGAGATTTCGCGCAGTGCGCGGTGTCATGGCGCGTCCTTTCTCGCGATTACGTACCAGGTCGGATTGATCCAGCGGTTGAATATCCCCGGGGTGTCGCGTACCGCGGCCAGCGCGGGACGCCAGAGTCCGGTACGGCGTAGCAGGCGCAGCGCGCGCAGGTGCAGGTCACTCCAGACGACGGTTTCGGGCCGGGAGAACATCATCACGGCCGCGCTGCGGTTCGCGTATCGCCAGGACAATCCCGCCTCACGGAGCAGGGCATCGAGGCGGGGGGCGGAGAGCAGTTGCGCGAGATCATCGCGTCCGGCGTCCGCGGGACGGCGGCGCTGCAGCACGGGACGCAGCTGCGTGCGCGACTTCCGGCTCACGAGCGGGAGACCGAAATGCGGATCTGCGACGAGGTTGGGAAGCGCGTCGCGGTTCGGGGTACTCAGGTAGAGAATGCCTCCCGAACGCAGCACGCGGACGATCTCCCCGAGCACGCGCGCGGGATCGGGGAGATGCTCGA
>JAVVFP010000044.1:0-11863 GCA_032250495.1 Bacteroidota bacterium
TTGGCGCCGTAATGCAGCGGAACCTCCTGTCCATCGGGGAGTTTGCGGCCGATGCGCCGCGAGTAGAACAATTCCAGCGGGGTGTAGAATCCCATGTTGCGCTGCTTCCCCGAGGCCATGAAAACCTCTTTCCCCTCGGTGAAAAAAGGCCGTCGCTCATCGAAGTAGCTTTCATAGCGGCTGATGTTGAAGTCGAAGGGGTCCGCCTCGATCTGCGCGAAATCAGGGTTGCCCGTCAGCTGCAGCGTCAGACGCGGGGAGGGATTGTAGAACAGGTCGATGCCGGCGTCGGGGGACAGGTCGTAGACGCCATCGCGCACATAGTCCGCCTCCGCGATGGCGACAGGGTACACCTCCAGGTTGAGTCCGCGCACGGTGGGATTGTACTCGGTGAATTCCAGGCGGCCGAATTTAGAAATGCGCTGACCGGCCGCCTCGTCGTAGCGGTTCCAGTACAGATCTTCTGATTTCGATGCGATCCAACGGTCGAAATCCAGGCCCCAGGCTTCCAGGCTGCGGTCATACTGTATCGAGCGGTAGGGAATTTCGATCTCCACGACGTAGCCCCAGTCCTCGACGCGCGCATCGGCGAACCACACGCCGTCCCAGCTGTAGTCGCGGTTGCGGCCGTCATCGAGCAGGCGCGCGTCCGATCGCACGCCGCCCGCGGTGACCGCGAACTTGTAGGCGCTTTTCCGGTCACCGAAGGTGTCGAGCATGATGGAGACGAAATCGCCACCGGTATTGTCGAGATAGCCCGTGTAGGCTTCGATTTCCCCGCGCGGCGCGAACGCGATGAGCAGGCAGTACAGCGCGCGTTCGGTGGTAAGGACTTTGGCGACGGTGCGGTAGCTCGGTGCCGTCCCATGGAAGGGCGACTGCTGAATGAAATCCGCCGCAGAGTCCGCCCGCGCCCAGGCCGCGTCGATGCGGCCGTCCACGACGATGGGAGCATCCGTTTTCCGCAGCTGCAGCGACTTCTGCTGGGCCGGAAGCATCGCCGGCAGCAGGAGCAGCAGGAGGAACGTCAATGGCGTGGAAAAGCCGATGGGGTTGCGCATGTGTCACCTTGCAGCTGTCTGTCACGGACCTTGTATAACGAAGCACGAAGGCTGCGTAAGTCTACGTGCAGGCGGCGGCAAGGTTGCAGGAGAAGAGGGGCGGGAAGTCTGTTATTACGCCGCGCTGTGGATGGCCGCTGCAGAAACGTTTCAGGCGTTTCCTTCCTTTTTCATGCGCTGGAGACACTTCTTCGTCAGCACCCCGAGCTCTTTGAGCTGGGCGGAATCGTCGCTTTTGAAGTTGAAGCAGCTCTTTCCCTGCATGCGCTTTCGGAGGGCGTCGGACATGCCGTCGAGCAGGTCGGGGTACATGTACACGCCCATGAGGTAATAGCTGACATAGTTTTTCCTGATGACGATGCCCCCGAAATACAGATCCTTCCCGCGCCATGGAATGCGTGTGTTCACATAGTAGTTGCCGGGATCATCGTGCACGACGACGAGATTTTTTTCCAGCGGTTTCATGAGCGCGTACAGCGCCTCGTATACTGCGGTGAGGTCCACTGTCATAAGCCGTCCTTTCATGTATTGGAGTGTGCGGGAAAATAATACGACGACCCGGCCATAAAATCAAAATGCGTGCTGCAGCAGTCGACCGCTGATGGATGCATGCATCATGATGATATTTCAGCGCAGCAGCAGGGGGCGTGTGAGAGAAAACATTTCTCCGGCCCGTTCACTGCCCGTAGCACGGATATAGTAAAGTCCGGCTTCGAGATCCGTCAGAGGGAGAGAGACCGTCACGTGTCCGTTCGCATCGGGGGAAAGCGCGCGTGTGAGACGGAGGCGTCCGAGAATATCGTATACGCGCAGCGACGCGCGCGTGCCAGGAGGGAGGCGAAGTCCGCAGCGCACGGCGTCCCCCGCCGGATTCGGGTACACATCGATGCTGCCTGCAGCTTCCGGGAGGGGAGGCGCACTGTTGGGCTGCTGAAAGGGACGCAGCGCGAGGTGGTCGAACCATGCCTCGCCCGTGTGTCGGCGGAAGAGGGCGTACAGATTCACGGTGGCGATGGGTTTCTCAGGTTCGATGACGAAGGAGGAATACTCCCAGTCATGCGTCCCTGTCGCAAAGCGCGCCACACGACCGTACAGCGGCGTGCCGTCGGTGTACGTGATGTCCGCGTACAGCGCATAGTCGTTGTTCGCCTCGCCGCTGACGTCGACGCATTTCGACCAGCCGGAAAGCTCGAGCGCTTCGGGGGTGGATTGATGGACGTCGACGCGGACGGACGCGCCGCGGAAGTCCGTCAGACTGTCGTTGCGCACATGGATTGCGCGCCGGCCGCTGAACGCGTTCACTCCCGTCGTATCGTAGTCGAAGCCTTTCACATAGCCGCGCCAGAAGTCCGGCACGCCGTCGTCGTTGTTGTCGATCTCGAAACTGTAGTTCATCAGCAGGTTGGAAGAATCACCGCTTCCGATGCGCACGGTGGCGCTGCCCACGGTGAACAGCCCCGTGGCAGCAAAAACGGTGACCGGCAGCCGGGCGCTGTCGGGCGCTGAGCCGACGGGCACACGGAAACTTCCTTCGTACCACGCCGGCGTTTCCGGGGCGCCGGGTTCGCCGGTCGTCAGAACGAGCTCGCGTGGACCGCCGATTTCTCCTGCATCCACCGTCACATGAAGCGGCAGGGACGGGTCGCTGCGCAGCACTGCCGGAGTCGGATCGTGCGCGAGTACGGCGATGCGGCACTCCGTGCTGTCGTCCGCGGGAAGTACGGCGGGCCGGACGTGAAGCGAATCGATAACCGGGGTGGATAGCCGTGCGCCTTGCGGAATGTTCATGTAGATCCTGGCCGAGCCGGGAGGCAGGCTGTCGCCGAGCTGCCCGCAGCCGAGTCGTCCATCGCGTACGGTTATGCCGCCGAACAGCTGCACGGCCGGACGGCCGTCCGCCTGCGCATACACTGCCGGCGCGTCGCCCGCATTCACGACCACGGTTCCGTGGGCAAAACGGCGCCAGTGCAATCGTCCGCCGCTGACGTCGCGTCCGAGTTCGTCCACATCCAGCTGCGCTGTTTCCTGCGGCGCACCGAGAGGGATATCGAACTCGGGATAGTGCGCGAATTCCTGGTAGTCGGTCGCGTTGGCGTACATCGCGAGCGTGTCGGCGACGAGCAGGTAGCTGACCAGGGCGTAGAGGCGTCCCTCCTGATCGTCATGCGGCGCGCCGCCGAGCGCCATCCAGGTTTTGCCCGCGCGTCCGGCGGCGAGTCCGCGATTGCACATGCGGCGCCACTGTGCGCCGCGCACGAGACCGGACCAGTGCGTGTACGCGAAGCCTTCGGTCATGCCCCCTTCGGTGTAGTGCAGGAGACTGTCGGCGGTTTCGGCATGCAGTCCGTTGAAGTACGCGGGACGCGGAGCGATGGCGGTCCGTATGCTGTCGAGCATTTCATACAGTCCGTTGCGCCAGGTGTGATGGTCGTAGGGCTCGGGCGGGAAGGCGTCTACCCCGTAGTTCGCGACCTGGTACCAGCAGTCGTCCTCGAAGAGTCCGCTGTACCCCCGTGTCGCGAACGCATCGAGCACCTGGTCGACGTACGCGCGCCGCCAGGTCGGACTGCACACGTTCATCACGTAGAAGCCGTAGGTGTTGTTGATCAGTCGGTTGTTGACGTTGCTGTGCCAGCGTCCGCGCGTGGGGAAGCGATAGACGGCGCCGCTTGCCCAGGCCTCCACGGTGTACTCGTAGCCGCAGTGGGTGCGGAGGCCCGCCACGTCGATATCGCGCTCGTATGTCCACAGTCCGCCGTCGCGCCGCAGCGCCACGCGTTCGCCCTGCGCATCGAGCTGATTGTTCCGGTCCCAGTCGCCGACGAGAAAGACGGAATCCGCCGCCCGGCCTGCTTCCCGCAATGCGATGTCGACATGCACCTCGTCCGCGCTGCGCGTATCGATGCTGCGCTCGGGCCAGAGCAGCATGTCCTTGCGGATGAGCGCGTCCCGCCGCATCGGGAGGCCGTACGGGATGTCGCTGCCATCCTCGAGCACCGTGCGCACGGACAGTATCGCCGCGGATTTCGGGAGCCGCAGGGTCGCCGGCCAGTGAGTGATCACCGAGTCGACGAGAGGCTGTGCCGCGCCGAGCGAGTCGAGTCCCGACAGCAACCGGTATCCGGTGACGGGCAGATCCCGCCGGTCCGGAGACCAGGTGATCGTCGCCGTATCCCCGCGAAGCAGCAGCTGCATGGCCGCGGGTTCGGATGCATGCAGGAAGGCCGCCTCGTCGCGATGCACCGCGGCGTATTCGGGCATTGAACGGTGCAGCGCCACGATGTCCTTATAGCGAAGGATGGGCAGCGCGGGATTGACCGCGCGCATCAAGGGGATGTCCCTGCTCCCCGCTTCGTCGATCAGCACAAAACGGCGTGCGGCGGTTTCCGCCAGGAAGCGGTCGCCGCGCACGGCATTGTAGTTGACCAGGTATGCGCGCACGCCGCGGGAACGGTATGCCGCGGGCTGACCGGGAGCTGGGAGGGTGCCGAGAAAAAGTGTGAGTGTGAAGAAGGGGAGGAGCAGGCGTCGCATGCGGTTACTCGAAAATGAGACAGTGCAGCTATATCGTCCATTTCGAGCGCAGATGCAAGAAGCAGGCGGGGAAGCGCGGTCAGCACTGTTCTGCCTGCATTGCCGCCGCCATGCCCGCAGCGCGGCCGGTGGACCAGGCCCAGAAGAAATTGTAGCCGCCGATGGGACCGAAGACGTCGAGCACTTCGCCGCAGAAATGCAGTCCCGGATGCGCGCGGCTTTCCATCGTGACGGGATGAATGGCGGAAAGGGGCACGCCGCCCCCGGTAACTTCCGCCTTGCGGTAGCCCTCGTGACCGTTCCACGGAAGGGGGAAGCGGAATAGCATGTCGAGCAGGCGATGGCGCTCCTCCCGTCGCAGCTGATGCAGCATACGGTCCTGCGGGACGTCCACCGCCGCGCAGAGCGCTTCAGCGAGACGTTCAGGGACGGCGCGCCGCAGCAGGGAGAGCACGGTGGAAGTCCCCGTCCCCTGCAGGCGCGTGCGCCAGACTTCCTCCGACTCATCGGTCCATCGCACCAGCAGCCGGGCGTCGTGCCGGCCTTCCTCCGCGGCACGAACGATGACATGCGAGACGTCGAGCAGGGCGGGACCGCTGTAACCACGGTGGGTGAACAGCAGGTTGCCGCGCGCTTCTGCGCGCCGTGTGCCGTCCACCGCGTTCAGCGTCACCAGCACGGCGATGCCCGCGAGCGCGGTGAAGCGCGGGTCGAAGGACGTGATGGGCGTCAGCGCGGGATAGAGGGGATGCAGCGGGATATCGCACGCGCGCGCGAAGGCGAAACCTCAGGGGGAGTGACGACACACCCGAGCGCAGGCGGGATATCGCACGCGCGCGCGAAGGCGAAACCGCTGCCGTCACTGCCCGTTTTCGGGATGGAACAGCCGCCGGTGGCGACAATCACCCTGTCGCATCGCAGGGCGGGACCTTCGGACAGCTGCACATCCCATCCACCCGCGACGGGACGCAACTCTTCGACGAAGCTGTTTCCCTGAAATTCCACCCCCGCCCGCCGTCCCGCCTCGCGCAGACGCTCGTAGACGTCGCGCGCACGCTGTGTGACGGGGAAGAGTTTCGCGGTGCCCTCCTCCTCGACCAGCGGCAGATCGAGATCCTCTTCGAAGAAACGCCGCTGCGCCGCCAGCGGCCAGCCGCGCAGCATCTTGCGCATGCTGTTGAACGAGGAGTCCGTCACGAAGCGCCGCTCGTCAAGCGTGGCGGGAAGGATGTTGCAGCGCCCCCCGCCGCTGATGAGAATTTTCTTTCCCCCGCCGTGCGTGCGCTCCAGCAGCAGCGTCCTTACGCCCCCGCGTGCGGCGAAGACCGCGGCCATCAATCCCGCTGCACCCGCACCGATGATGGCGACGCATCCGCCCCGCTGTTTCCCCGATGGTATTGAACTCAATGTCACGGTATCCGGCTCTTGTGTGTTCCTCGAACTTCAACATACACAGATTCCTGCGTATCGCCCGCGATGCGCCCGCGTGGGGCAGTGATAAATACCGTGTATATTTCACACAATTCTGTTGCATACTGAAAAAAAATGTTCTACATTGTTTGCTGTATATCAGATCGGTTTTTGATTTGCCCGCCGATTGCAGACCGCCTGAGCGGTCACGCGTGAGAGATCGCAGTTCGCATTCGTTTTCCGAGAGCAGTCTTTATTCCGATTCTTTTCCGACTCGTTTCACGAATCAGATTGACTCTTGGCCAGACCGAATTACCAGTACGAAAAACGCCGCAGGGAGCTGGCGAAAAAAAAGAAAAAAGAAGAAAAACGTCAGAAGAAGATGTTGAAAAACAATGATTCTGACGAAGATTCCGAGACGTCCACGGAAGATACTGACGTTGATGGCGACGTATCCGACCGTGATGGTGCATCCCAGGATGATACAGATCAATGAATTCCACTGAAACCGATCTACGGTTTCACGCTGTCGTGCTCTTCGCGTGCTTGATCCCCGATAGCGTTTTATTTTTTTCGCAGCACGCATTTTCGAGGATAACATGAATATCTACGTTGGAAACCTCTCCTACGATGTCACTGACAGCATGCTGAAAGAAACCTTCGGTTCCTTCGGTGAAGTCGCGGAAGCCAATGTGATCTCCGATCGCGCAACCGGCCGCTCCAAGGGCTTTGGTTTTGTTGAAATGCCGAACTCTGACGAGGCACAGGCAGCCATGAGCGCCCTCAATGGCAGCGACCTTATGGGCCGCACCATGAAGGTGAACGAAGCCAAGCCGCGTAACGACCGCTGGTAAGCAACCCCGTTTATACATGATCAGGCTTCGGCCGATCATGCACAAACCGCGTCCCGTAAAGGATGCGGTTTTTTTATGCTCCTGCTGCGATAAAAAAATGGCGTCCCGCCTCATGGAACGGGACGCCACCTGTATCGTCAGCTGTCGGTGTGCTTCGTGTTTATCCTGACGATCAGTTGCAGCCGCCCTTCGAAGACATGGACTTCGCGGCTTTCGCACTCGAGGGGATGAGGACCTCGTCGATGACGTGAATCACGCCGTTCGACGCGGAAACATCCGCCGTGGTCACCTCCGAAGAGTTGATCATTACCTTGCCGCCCTTGATGGCGATGCGCACGTCCTTGCCCGCAAGTGTCGTCGCCTTGTCGAGCTTGACAACCTGGCTCGAACTGACATTCCCCTTGACCACATGATAGAGCAGGATCTCCTTCAGCGCCTCCTTGTCGGCGAGCAGCTTCTCGAGCGTACCCGCGGGAAGCTTGGCGAACGCGGCATCCGTCGGAGCAAAGACGGTGAAGGGACCTTCACCCTGCAGTGCCGAAACCAGTCCCGCCTCCGTCAGCGCCGTGGCCAGCGTCTTGAATGAACCCGCCTCCAACGCCACGGATACGATGTCCTTCTTCGAAGGTGCTTCGCTCTTTCCGTTCGCCTGCAAAGCGGACGGCGCAGTGAAAGTGAGCATGAGGGCGGCGAGTGCGAATGTGAGAGTTTTCATGGTATGTTCTCCTGGAAAATGTATGTGAAGTTCAAAAACTGTTTCCTGTCTCGCTATATGAAACCAATGTCTAAGAAACATGGTTCCATAATTAGACATTATTTTTTCAACATGTGCAAAATGGCATGTTTTCCCGAAATTAATTGGCATTTTTTGAGACAAAACATAGATTAGAGATATGCAGGACGCAAAATACGTCATAAAAGTGGCCTCACGGCTGTCGGGTCTTTCCCCGTATGTCATCCGGGCCTGGGAAAAACGCTACGGGGTGGTGCATCCCGAGCGCACGGACAGCAATCGCCGCATGTACAGCAATGAAGAGGTCGAGCATCTCCGCCTTCTGCGCAAGCTTACCGAAGCGGGCTATCCCATCGGGTCCATCGCGGGCATGACAACGGACGCACTGCGCCTTTTGCTCGAAGGGGAGGAAGGCAGGGGGCGGGAGGCCGCGGGAGCCGCTGACACGGAATCGGCACCGCAGCGCCTGCGGGCGCAGCTGCTCGAGCACGCGAAAAAGCTGGACGGCACCGGGATGGAACGCCTCCTTGTCGAGGGCTCGGTGCTCTTTTCCCATCGCGTTCTTCTCGAAGAGGTGGTCATACCTTTTGTCGAGGACGTCGGACGCGGGTGGAAGGACGGTTCCCTGCGCATTGCGCATGAGCACGTCGCCACCGCAGCGGTACGGAATCTGCTCACCAACCTTCTCTACGACGCGCAGCCGACCGCGGACGCCCCATCCCTCATCGTCTCCACGCCGCAGGGACAGGCACATGAACTCGGTGCGCTTATCGGCGCGAACATTGCCGTCATGAGCGGATGGGATGTCACCTGGCTGGGACCGGATCTTCCGGCGGAGGAGATCGCGGCCTCCGCGCGCGAGATCGCCGCCGTCGCCGTGCTGCTCAGCATCGTCTATCCCCCCGACGATCCGCGCATTCACGTAGAACTCGCAAATCTCGCCGACATGCTGCTGCCCGGCGTTTCCATCGTCGTCGGCGGACGCTCCGCCCCGGGCTACCGCGACACCATCGATCGCATCGACGGCTGCCTGCTCGAATCCATGGATCATCTCTGGGACTGGCTCGACCGCCGACGAAGCGCGGACGACGGCTGCCTGTCCTGACGCACCCGCCCGATGTAACTTCCCGCCGTACGCGGTGTCCTTGCAATGCGCCTGTAATCAGAAGCATTTACTCCGAGGTCACCATGCGCCCGTCCAGTCGCACCATCGCGGTGCTTTTTCTTTCCCTCATCATCACGGCCTGCAGTGACGATTCACCCGGCGATCCATCCGCCGGACTGTTCGACAGGCCCGATCCCACGTCGGGTATTACCGATCAGGAGATCTGGGATGCCTCCTACGGTGATGTGCGCCTCCCGCCGGGTTTCTACACCGAAGAACTCGACGGCTCCCTTTACTATATGAACAGCATCAGCATTACGCCGCTCGAAGAGCGCGAGAACGCGTGGTACGAGCTCTGCACCGAGGACGCCGCGCAGGCGCGCACATGGAGCGATCTGACCATCGGGTATGGCAGCGGACGCGACAGCGTGATCAGTGAAAAATCCACGGAGAAATACTTTGATATTCTCCGTACCGGCGGGAGCCACAGCGTGCACTACCGTGCCCATCGCTGCAGCTATCTCGATCAGACCGCGGTCGATCGCTTTCAGCTGGGGAGTTTCCGCGGCTACTTCATGCAGCGGCCTGTGACGCCCGATGCTGTCCGAGAACTCGTGGAATATCTTTGGTTCATACGGCATGACAGAATCGGGGGGCAGTCCGTGCTGCGCAGTACGCCACTGTCCGGCGGCAGTGCCGTGCGGCATGTCCTGATCACCGTGCACCTCCTGTTAGGGGACTGGGATGTGAAGGACATCATTCGCATCGAACGGGAGGTGTATTCAGTCGACACAGCGACGGGAGAAATCCTGGTAGAGACGACGTTGCTCGAGGAATTCACCGGGATTCAGCGGTGAAAACCCACGCCCCCCGCACCGAGAAACGGTACGGGGGGCTCACCACCAGGGAAGGTGCTTCGATGTTGCAGTGCGCTGCCGCGTGCGGCGCGCCACTGATTCAGCGTCGGCCGCCGCGCTCCCGCGGAGAGTCGACGATGTCCTTGAGAAGTTCGGATGAAATGAACTGTGCCTCGTAGCTGCCGCCGTTGGACGAGATCTGTCCGTAAAATGCGCGCATGTGATTGCGTGATCCGCGCGTCAGATTATCGTAGACGAAGAGAAAGTCTTCCGCATCCGTTTCTTCACTCAGATCCATCAAATCTTTGATGTCCAGGTCCTCGATGGTCGCGCCGACTTTGAGTGCGTCGAGCAGACCCGCTGCGCCGGTTGTCGTGAGCTGCGTGTACAGGTCTGCGAGATGCGTATCGGTGAACACGCCGCGTGCGTCAGAGACGATGGGATCCTCTATGCCGTACTTGTCCAGCAGCGTTTTGATGGCGGACATGTGCCGGGCCTCGCTCGCGGCGATGTTCTCGAAAATGCGCAGGCCGTAGAGATCATGGAAATACAGGTACACGTCGCGTGCGAGCTTCTCTTCCTCGCGCATGAGCACGAGTCCGGCGATTTCTTCATCGCTGAGATCGGCCGCGGGCATCGCGGTAATCTCATTCTGCATGGTGGTAAACGCGGCGGCTTCGTCATTCATCGGGCTTTCGGGGCCCATGCCGTTGTCAGCTTCGCAGGCGCTGACGGAAAAAAGCAGCAAGAAAGCGACGATCAGGTTCAGGGTTTTCATGACATGTCTCCTTTTGTATGGTATTCAGTTTTGCATTCGATTCTGCTGATGGTGATACCAATACCGTGCCAGACGCAGAATCTGTGCATTCACGCCTAAAGCGGACAACAGGGGTCCGGAAATGATGACGGATTCGACAAGTTTTTCCTCGTTGCGGCAAGAGTTGTCGAGTGGTGTACGCAGCAGGGAGACAAGAGAGGATGCGGTGGTGCGCGGCGAACACTGTCCGCGATCGATGCTCCCGGGACAACGGCCGCGGTGCAAAAATTCATGACGCCGCAACCGCCGAAGGGCACCTCCGTATAGAAGGGCACGTCTTTATTCAGAGGAGTGTCCCATGAGAATATCGTTTACCATCATTGTCGCGCTGTTCCTGACGTCCCTCGCCACTGCCGGTTCTGCGGCGGATAAAGCGGAGAAGGGTATTCATATAACTGGCGTGGTCGTCGACGCGGGGACGGGAGAGCCGCTGGCATACGCGAACATCGTTCTGCGGCATGAAGCGGACGGAGAAGTCGCCGCGGCGACGTACAGCGGGGAGACCGGGGAGTTTCTGCTTCCCCGACTCGGCGCGGGACGCTACGAACTGACCGTGAGCTATGTCGGGTATACCGAGAAAAAGATCGCGGGACTCGAGATCACCGCGGATACGAAACAACATGACGTCGGACGGATCGCGCTCGTGGAGAAGGCCATCGACGTCGGCGCGGTGACCGTGGAGGCGGAACGTCCCACCGAGGAATTCCATCTCGACAAGAAAGTGATCAACGTGGGGAAAAGCCTGCAGAACCGTGGCGGCAGCGCGCTGGACGTGCTGCGCGACCAGCCCTCGGTGCGCGTCGATGCCAATGACAACGTGACGCTGCGCGGCAGTTCGAATTTCACCGTGCTGGTCAACGGCCGTCCCCATCCCTTCCAGGGCTCGGATGCCCTGCGCCAGCTGCCGGCGAACCTGATCGAAAGCATCGAGCTGATCACGAATCCCTCCGCGAAGTACGAGGCCGAGGGCTCCGCCGGCATCATCAACGTCGTACTGCGGCGGGAGAACAACTACAGCAACAGCGCAATCGTGAACATCGGCGCCGGTACCCGCGATAAATACAACACCGACGCAACGGTGTCGATGAACATGGGCGCGACCAAGGTGACCGGGGGAGTTGATTATCGGCGCAACTCCTATCACCAGGTGCAGGACCTCGACCGCCGCACGTTTACATCTGAAGGAGAGATCTCGAATCAGACGGATCTGCGGCGGCGCGATATACGCGACCAGTATTCTCTGCGTCTCGGACTCGAACATTCCCTCGACGAACAGCATACCGTCTCTCTCAACGGCAGCGGGGGACAGGTGAGGATACCGCGCAGCTTCGCTTTCAATGTGCACAACGCTTCGCCCGTTGCGGACACGTACCAGCAGATCAGCAACAACTTCGATCTCACCGCCAGTTTCTTCAACGGAACTGTGTTCTACGAGTACCAGATCGAACCGGAGGTGAGCACGTTCACCGCCGAAGCGGTATACACGCGCGTC
>JAVVFP010000623.1:0-2038 GCA_032250495.1 Bacteroidota bacterium
CGGCGAGCGCGTCGTCTGTCTGTATTGCGGACGGAAGGGTCAGCGAGAGTATATCCGCGTCATGCGCGATGGCGCCGGCAGCGAGGCGTGTGCCATCGACATGCACGCTGTCGATGCTGCCGAGCGCGCCGAAATTCAGCGTGACGACGGAGAGGTCGTCCACCAGGCTGCGCAGCTCCATGCGCACGCTGCCGGAGAAATCCAGCGCGGCGTCGTTCGGGAAGGAAACCGCCAGGCGGTAGTAGGTGACGTCATAATCCTCCGCCGCGAGTGCAACGAACTGGCTGCGCTTGGCCAGCAGCGCGTGACGCCGCAGTTCGATGTTGCGCACCTGCTGCATTTCGTCCGCGGGCGCGTCGAACACCTGCGCGGACAGCGGAAGGGCCAGGAAAATCAGGGAATATACCAGGAACGGTCGAAACAAAGTCATGTGGTCTCCACGAAAATCGGGAATTGAGCTATGCATCAATAATATCACCATTGCATACGCCAGACAATGGAAAAGATGGGTGTCCGTCACATGTACAAAAAATCAGGCAATAAGGTTTGTTTTTTTTGCGAGCGCCTTTTATGTTTATTTGTACCAAATCTAATTAACTCTGTTTTACCCTGGAGTTATCATGAAGCACATCACCACTATTTCTTTCCTTCTTCTCCTGATCGCCGCGGCGGTGCCCGCCACCGCGCAGGAATCCTCCACCACCGTGGGCGGATACGGCGAGCTGCATTACAACGAGCCTGAGGGCAGCGCGGGCGGAAAGCTGGACTTCCACCGCTTCGTCATTTATCTCAACCATGAATTCAACGACTGGATTTCATTTGCATCGGAGACGGAGATCGAGCACACCTACGTGGCCGGTGAGGGAACGCCGGGCGAGCTGTCCATCGAGCAGGCCTACCTCGAGCTTCGTCCCTGGGACGCCTACGGCTTCCGCGCCGGCATCGTTCTTCCCCCCGTGGGCATCATCAATCTGATTCACGAGCCGCCGACCTTCCACGGCGTCGAGCGGCCGAATTTCCATCGCAACATCATTCCCACCACCTGGCGCGAGGCGGGCATCGGCTTTTTCGGCGCGCCCACGCATACGCTGGGCTTCCAGGTCTACGCGGTGAGCAGCTTCAAGCCTTCGGGACTCTCCGCGGGCAGCGGGCTGCGCGGGGGACGGCAGAAGGCAGCGGAGTCGTCGACGAAGAACATGGCGCTGACAGGACGGGTGGACTACATGCCGCTGCTCGGACTCAGCCTCGGCGCGTCTTTCTTCACCGGTGGCGTCAGCATGGGCAATGAGGCCCTGGGCGATGCGGCTGTGACCGTGCTCGCGGGAGATGTGCGCTACGCCGTCGGCAACCTGCAGCTGCGCGGCGAGGCCGCCCTGATTTCCGTCACGGACGCGGAAAGGATCAACGCGGTGTACCAGAACAACGTCGCCGACCAGATGAACGGCTTTTACGCCGAGGCGGCCTACAACTTCCTGCCGCATCTCGCGGAATCCGTCCAGCAGCTCTTCGTGTTCGGCCGCTACGAGATGTACAACACGCAGGCAGACGTCACGGGCTTCGAGGCCATGGACATGTACGACCGCACGGACGTCACCGTCGGCCTCACCTGGCTGCCCACGGGCAACGTGGCGGTGAAAATGGACTACCAGCTCTTCGACGACGCGCGCGACCTCGACGGCCGCGGACAGTTCAACGCGGGCATCGGCTATGCGTTTTTCTGATATCCCCGTTCTCATACTGCTTCTCGCAGGGACTGCCTTCGGGCAGTCCCGCGAGGACATTTCCGACTACGCCGCCTCGTACTACGGCGACGACGTGCGCGTCCAGCGCGTGGAGACGAAGCTTTCGTCCGTGGATGCCGCCGCACTCAGCAAGCGCAATGGCGCCCGGCATGCATGGAACAAGGTGGATGTCTGGAAAGCGGTGAAGGGAGGTAAGACCGCCGGCGTGCTCATGGTGGACAATGTGAAAGGGAAGGCGCGTCCCATCACCTACCTCGTCGCCTTCGATGCAGCCGGCGTCATCCTCGCCATGGAAG
>JAVVFP010000045.1:0-11765 GCA_032250495.1 Bacteroidota bacterium
CCGCACAGATGGTCGACGACAGGCAGGCCGCCGCGGAGAAGGAGCGTGAAGAGCTGCTCGTCGAACTGGAAGAAAACAAAACACAGTACAACCAGGTCAAACAGTGGCAGCGCAAGAAATTCGACGCGCGGGAAATTGAAATCAACAACCGCGTCGCCGAACTCGAAGAGCTGCTGCGAAACCTCCCGAAATGGAAGGAATCGGCGCGCAATTTCGAACATGGCGGCGATCTCGGTGGCAGTGACGAGACCTTGCTCACCTGGTACTTCGACCGTCCGGTGATCGTGCACCGCTACCCTTCCGCCGTCAAGGCCTTTTACATGAAGCGCGACCCGGAGGACGAGAGCAAGGCCCTCGCCATGGACGTGCTGGCTCCCGAAGGCTACGGGGAAATCATCGGCGGTTCGCAGCGCGAGGACAATCTCGACTTCCTGCTCGAACGCATCGAAGAACACAAGCTCCCGCAGGAAGTGTTCGAGTGGTTCCTCGACCTGCGACGCTACGGCAGCGTGCCGCACGCGGGCTTCGGCCTCGGCGTCGAACGCACCGTCGCCTGGATCTGCGGCATCGATCACGTACGCGAAACCATCCCTTTCCCCCGCCTGATCCACCGCAACCGGCCGTAGCGGGATTGCATCCGACGACAGCACGCCATAGTCGGTCGCGAATGACGTGAAGAAGATCAGACCAGTGTCAGCACCGTGATTTCCGGGGGACAGTTGAGGCGCACGGGGAGTCCGACCGTACCGATACCGCGCGTCACGTACAGCTGCGTACGATCGAGACGGTACAGGCCTTCGACGTAGCCGGAAAGCAGGGCGGCGGGAGTGATCACGGCACCGAAGATACGTGCGAGCACGATCTGGCCGCCGTGCGTATGACCGCTGACCATCAGGTCCACTCCCCACTCCGACGCTTCCTCGAGATAATACGGCTTGTGACAGAGCAGCACGTTCGGCGTCCCCGGACGCAGTCCCTCCACTGCCGTGCGAAACAGGCGGTCGAAGGGATGTCCACTGCGCACGTCGTCGAGTCCGATAAGTGCCAGTTCCTCGCCTTTGACGTCGATCTTCACATGCGCGTTGCGCAGCATGGTGACGCCCGCATTCCCGAGTTCACGCGAGACATGATCGGCATCGGCGAAATAGTCGTGATTCCCCGTGCTCCCGTACACGCCGTACGGCGCCTCGAACCTGCGAAAGATCTCGCACACCGGTTCGATCTCCTCGTTCCTGTTCTGCACGAAGTCCCCGGGAAGCACGATGGCATCGGGACGCAGATCGTTGATGCGCTGCACGTACGGATCGATATCCCCGTAATCCATATACGGTCCGGAATGAATGTCGGATATCATGGCGATGCGAAAACCACGGAGTTTTTCAGGGAGTCCCGGCATGCGCACCGTTTTGTTGACGACCTCGAAATCCTCGTCACCGCTGATATTACCCAGTGACGGTCCGCTCACCGATATGATTGTAAGTCCTGATACGCTTTTCCGCAGGAAATCCCTGCGTCCCGTATCCACACTTCCCGTATCCACACTTCCCTTGTCCACACATCCGCTTTCCGCCGCCGACGGGGCCGTTGCGCCGTGCAGCTCCCTCTCTGTTATTTTCATCTATGGCAGTCCTTTCTCTGCAGGGAAAAAAAGCGGGCATCGCATGATGCCCGCAACCATAACAAAGAAATGCCGGTGGAAGTGCCTTCGTGGCTGTGTGTGGGGTGGGTGCCGCCAGTGCAGCGGGGAAACTCAGATGCGGACGACGACACCTATGCTGAAATTGAGCATATCCGTTTCCGACTGCAGCGCATTCTCCTCGAGAAGGACCGGCGCGCCGTTCTCATCCTCGGTGATGGATTCCTTGTCGAAGTACTTCGCCTCGCCCCCGTAGAGGTAGCGCGCCTTCAGGTCCACGAGCACTTCTATTCCCTGCCCGGGTTGCTCTGTTTCCCCCCGGTACACGCGAAACATGAGTCCGCCCCCGGCGCCGTAGGAGAAGGCGAAATCATCGAGATTTGTTGACCCGGCGATCTGACTGTCCTCGTAACGCTCATCCTCCACGCTCGATTCGGTCCAGAGGTAGTTGAAACCGAGCAAACCTTCGAAATACGGTCGAAAAATGCCGCTCTGAGGCTGAACGCGAAGGAACAGGTGTCCGATCGCCAGGTTGTTCGATGTCGTCAGGTCCACGTTGACCAGCTGTACGGTGCTGCTGAAAGGAACGTTGAAGGTTTCACTGCCATAGGTTGCGAAACCGAACGCCGCACCTGCGACGACGGGCATGTCGGGAATGACATAACCGAGATCGAGATTGAGACCGACCCCGACCTGGTCGGTATTTTCCTCGAATTCCCCCTGGGGAAATGCGAGCATGAAATGCAGACCACCCTGGAACTGTCCGAGGCGGAACTCCTGGGCCTGCACGTGTGTCGGAGTAATGGAAGAAACTGCCACCAGGCAGAGAACGAGGACGAAAGTTGTACGCATTTCCGGCCGTTGAATTGTGGGTATGGTGAAAGTACAAATATAGCGTGTCCGGGCGAATTTGCTCTGTTCATAACGCACGGAACCGTCGATTTTCATTGCATTGCGTTCGATTCTACAGGATCTTGTATGATGGATTATCCCAATCCGACTGATTGATCTGAAGCCATTTTGTACCTGGAGATTTTCATGACTCGAATGTTTCAGTCACCGGCCGTCCGGCTGACGGCCCTGTATACGGGTGTATTCGCATTTTTGTTTCTGGCGCATCCCCGGCCGGATTTCCTCTCCCCGCAGCGCGGATTCGGCTATGAAACGGCCGGACCGCTGCGCGATGCCGTACACATGCTCGAATACCATTACGTGCAGCGCAGCTATGGAAATCCCGGCGTGAACATCGACAAAAAGCTGTGGGAGGCATGGGAAGATATTGCCCGTTCCCCGCAGTCCGCCTTCATGAAGCCCTTCGCCACCGCGGCGAACTGGCGGCTGGAGGGACCGACGAATATCGGTGGCCGCATGCGCGCCGTGGCTTTCCATCCCGTGGAAACGAATACCATATACGCGGGCGGTGCCTCGGGCGGGGTCTGGCGCAGCACCGACCTGGGCGTGTCGTGGACGCCGCTCTCGGATTTCGAGCCGCGCATCAATATCGGTGCGCTGGCCATTGATCAGAACAATCCCGACGTCATCTTCGCGGGCACGGGCGAACCGGTCGCAGGGAGCTTCGGCCGCCGCAACGGCTCGCCGTTCTATGACGGTGTGGGGGTTCTGCGCTCAACGGATGCCGGGGACTCCTGGGAGCTGCTGCCATGGAGCGGATCGAGCGCGGTGCATCGCATCGCCCTGCACCCGCATTCATCGGACACGCTGCTCGTGGCAACGACGAACAATCTTTACAAAAGTACCGACGGCGGACAGAATTGGAACAATGCGCTCAGCGGCGTGATCACCGAGGTCATGTACAAGCCCGACGATCCGTCCGTCGTGTTCGCGGCTGTGGGCAGCGACTACGGGGGCAGCGCCAACGGCGTCTACGTCTCCTACGCCGGGGGCGCACGTTTCACCTGGCAGCGCCTCGGAGAGAACTTCGCGCCTGGTGATTCCTGCGGACGCATCGTGATGAGCATCCCGACCTCCGATCCCGACCGCATTTATGCAGCCGTGGCAATGAACCGCCGCATCCTGCCGGACAGCGACGTGGATTTCAAGGGCGTTTTCGTCTCCCGCGACGCAGGCCTGACCTGGGAACGCAAGCTCTCGGCCATCAACAACGGCTTCACGCGCGGACAGGCGTTCTACGACCTGACCATCGCCGCCTCGCCGACACAACCGGACGTGGTGATGCTCGGCGGTATCGACATGTATCGCAGCACCAATGGCGGTGACGGCTTCTCGAAACAATCACGATGGGAACTGCGCGTCGTCGATCCGAACAATCCGGCGTACGTGCACGCCGATCAGCATCACATCACGTTCAAGCCCGACGATGCCGGCACTTTCATCGTCGGCAATGACGGGGGCGTCTTCATCTCCACCGATCGCGGCGATACCTGGGCCGCCCGCAACGAGGGACTCGCCACCGTACAGTTTTACGGAATGGCCTATGCGCCGTCCAACTCAGAACTGCTGTACGGTGGAACGCAGGACAACAGCAACATGCGGCAGACGGGACCGGGACAGACGACGTGGCTGTACGTGGGCAGCGGCGACGGCGGACGCATCGCCGTGGACCCGGACAACAGCAGCCTGATGTATTTCTGCATGAACAGCACGCCCTTCCGAACCTTCGACGGTACCAGCATGGAGCCGCTGACCAACGGACTCGCAGGCTATCGCTTCAACTGGATCCGTCCCATGGTGCTCGATCCCTCCGGCGAACGCCTTTACACGGCCAGCAACAACGTGCACCGCCTCAGTCCCGCCAAGGAAGCCAACAACTGGCTTACAATCACACCCAATGCGCTGACGAGCTCCATCGTCACCGACCTCGAAATGCCCGAACCCAATCCCCGCTACATGTACGCCTCGACGGGCGACGGCAAGGTCTTCGCCTGTTACAACCTCATCGCGCTCGATCCGGAGTGGGTCGACGTGAGCGAAGGACTGCCGGGACGGTGGATCAGCGACATCCAGGTCGACTGGGGTACGCTGTACACGCTCTACGCCTGCGTTTCAGGGTACGGGACGGGACATGCATTCAAATCCAGCGACGGCGGTGAATCCTGGATGGACATCAGCGGCGATCTGCCGGATATTCCCGCAAACGCCATCATTCCTTCACGAACGGACAGCAACACGGTTTTCCTCGCGACGGACCTCGGCGTATGGTATACGACCAACGGCGGCGCCAACTGGAAGCAGTTCGGCAACGGCCTGCCCAATGTCGTCAGTTACGACATGCGGCTCACCCCGGAAAACCGTCTCGTCGTGGCAACTTTCGGACGCGGCATGTGGTCGACGGACGCCGTGACCGCGGTGGGAGTCCCTCCATCGCAACCCGCGTCGCTTGCACTGCACGGCAACTACCCGAATCCCTTCGGCGCCGGCATCGGTGATGAAACCACGCTGCGCTTTTCGCTACGGTCCGCGGAGGACATCACGCTCGAGGTCTTTGACGCCGCGGGACGCCTGGTGACAACGCCCGCCGCAGGACGCTACGAGTCCGGGACGCACAGCGTGCGCCTGGACGCCGCGCAACTTCCCGCGGGAACATATTTCGCGGTGCTTCGCGGTGCATCGCAGAGCGTCACACGCAAAATGCTGCTGCTCCGCTAAGCGCGAACGCAGGCACACCGCGAGCGCAGGCACACCGCGAGCGCAGGCACACGGCGAGCGCAGGCGAACATGGATCGAGCGGATCACGGCGGATAAGCAGGCCCGCGCCTGATGGAAACATCCGTCCTGATCCGCTCGATCCGTGTTCGCCGTGTTCCTATTTTCCGAATTTCTTTTTCAGGTCATCCAGCGAGTGCTGTTTTTCCTCCCGCCTGGGACGCGCCTTCTTCCCGCCGTCTTCCTTTTTCATCGAAAGGGCTATCCGCTTCAGTTTCTCGTTCACCTCGAGCACGCGGACGCGAACAATCTGTCCGACCTTGACCACTTCCTTCGGATCGCGCACGAAGCGATCGGCCAGCTGCGAGATATGCACGAGTCCGTCCTGATGCACACCGATATCGACGAAGGCACCGAAGTTGGCGACGTTGGTCACGACACCTTCCAGGACCATGCCGACCGAGAGATCGCGCAGCTCGTTGACCCCTTCCTTGAACTCCGCGGTTTTGAAGCTCGCCCGGGGATCGCGGCCGGGCTTTTCGAGTTCCCGGATGATGTCGCGCAGCGTGGGTTCACCCACGTCATCGGTGACATAGCGCCTGATATCAATGTCCTTCACATGCGCCGCGATGTCCTGGATGCGGTCGAGCGACAGGCGCAGATCGCGTGCGATGGTTTCGACGACATGGTAGCTCTCCGGGTGCACCGCCGTGTTGTCGAGCGGCTGTTCGCCGTCACGGATGCGCAGGAAGCCGGCGGACTGCTCGAAGGCCTTCGGACCGAAGCGCGGCACCTTGAGCAGCTGCTTGCGGCTGCGGAACGCCCCGTGCTCATTGCGGTAGCTGATGACGTTTTTCGCCACCGAAGCGCTGAGTCCGGCCACGTAGCTGAGCAGCTCCTTCGACGCCGTGTTGATATCCACGCCCACGTAGTTGACGCAGCTTTCGACGGTGTCGTCGAGCTTTTTCCTGAGCAGGCGCTGATCCACGTCATGCTGATACTGTCCGACACCGATGGACTTCGGGTCGATTTTCACCAGTTCGGCGAGCGGATCCATGAGTCGCCGACCGATGCTGATGGCGCCGCGCACGGTCAGGTCCAGCTCGGGAAACTCCTCGATGGCGACATCGCTGGCGGAGTAAATGGATGCGCCGGATTCGTTTACCATGACTTTCACGGGACGCGGATCCATGTCCGCGATCACTTCGGTGACGAAGGCCTCGGTCTCGCGTCCGGCAGTCCCGTTGCCGATGGCGATCAGTTCGACCCCGTACTCTTCGATCATGTTCCGGAGCGTCTGCGCCGCCTCCATGCGCTTGTAGTCGCCGGTATGCGGAAACACCGCGTGATATGCCAGGAATTTCCCCGTCCTGTCTATGGCAACCACCTTGCAGCCCGTCCGGAAGCCGGGGTCCACGCCCAGCGTCGGCTTCATTCCTGCCGGCGCGGAAAGCAGCAGCTCGCGCAGATTCACTTCGAAGGTCTGTATCGATGCCATGTCCGCTTCGAGCTTCTTGTCATAGCGCACCTCCCCGATCAGCGTGTTTTTCATGAGGCGATGGAAAGCGTCCTCGATCATCGCGCGGTAGAACGCGCGCACATCTTTCGCGGCGCCGTGTGATTCCTTCCCCTCTATCCAATCCAGCAGCTGCGTTTCATCGAATTGCAGGTCGAAGAACAGCACCCCCTCCGCCTCACCGCGGCGCAGTGCGAGCATGTTATGCGGCGCGATCTCCCGTACGGGCGCCGAGAAGTCGCGGTACATCTCGTACTTCGTACTCCCCTCCGGGTATTCGTCCTTGATGCGGGACTGGAATACGCCGCTGCGCAGAAATTCGGCGCGCACATGCGCACGAAGTGCGGCCGTCTCCGAAAGTTCTTCCGCGAGGATATCCGAGGCACCCGCAAGGGCTTCCTCCGCGGTCGCGACGCCCTTCTCCGCGTCGATGAATTTCGCGGCCTCCCCCGCGAGATCCGCCGTCGAACAATCCGGCGTGTTCCAGGAACGGATGGCGTCGGCCAGCGGCTCGAGTCCCTTTTCCCGCGCCATGGTCGCCCGCGTACGCTTCTTCGGTTTGTACGGGAGATACAGGTCCTCGAGCGCAGTCTTCTGCATGCAGGCCTCGATGGCCAGGCGAAGCTCATCGGTGAGTTTTCCCTGTTCCTCGATGGAGGCGAGCACTGTGGCCTTGCGGTCCTCCAGCTCCGTCAGGTACGCGAAGCGTTCGATGAGATCGCGCAGCTGTATTTCATTCATCTCACCGGTGCGTTCCTTGCGATAGCGGGCAATGAATGGGATGGTGCCTCCCTCCTCGAGCAGTGCCAGCGTGTTGCTCACCTGCCAGGGCTGGAGGGAAAATTCCTGTACGAGGATTTCCGGTATGTTCAGCATGGGTGTGTTCCCTCAGGAGTCGATAAACATGTTCAGCCACAAAAAATAGCTGCCCGGCGCCACCCATGCAAAAAGTGCCGGCGCAGTGAAAGTCAAGTACACGTGCGGAATTCAGAGCGTGTCGGGCCAGTTGTCGTCGTTTTCGATTTGCCGAAGGCGATGTTCGGAGAGCTGCAGGGTGATCTGCGATGCGACCGCGCGGAGACGGTCGCGCGACACCTTGCGGAAACGCAGGACGATATGTCCCTCATCGGCGCCCGGGAAGTCCGCCGCGAGCTGCATCGTATTGACGTGGATCATGAAGCGCCGGCGGAACCAGCCCTCCCGGTACTCGAAATCCTCGATGTCATCGTAGGGAATGAACACCTCGCGCACCGCGGATTTGAGCAGTCCGAGAACGGCGTCCTTGACACGGTATTCGAGTCGCAGTCCTTCCTCCCCGATGTGCAGGCGGCCGTGGCCTTCTGCGAAACCGTGATACACCTCGGGCAGGGTGAATGGTATGCTTGTGCGCTGCTGCATGCTGTCCCCAAGATAGCACCCGCCCGGCAAAGAAACATGGGCGCATGGGACATCTCTCCGCAATTTCGTATTTTCCCGCACCATCGTTGTACAACAACGGACGGCCGCCGCCCGTCATGGAAGCCTTTCTCAACACACTGCTCGAAAATCCCATTCTCGGTGTCCTCCTCGTTTCGCTCGTGGTTTCGCTGGTATTCACCCTCGTCAGGAAACT
Organism: Bacteroidota bacterium; assembly: GCA_032250495.1. Lineage (GTDB taxonomy): Bacteria > Bacteroidota > Ignavibacteria > SZUA-365 > SZUA-365 > BM516. The sequence goes on from JAVVFP010000045.1 coordinate 8,389, forward strand.
GTTCAAGCTCGCCGTCGGACTCGGAATTATCATCATCGCCCTGGCCATCGTCATGCATTACTTCGGCTACGACTCCCTTCCCGACGAGGGGAAGGAAGTCCTGCAGAAAGCCGAGGAAATGCTGCCCTGAAACAGCGATCCCCCCGTCCCGCGCGGACGGAGGGAAAATGCTCTCCCCGTACATGTTCAAGATCGAATGTCAGCCGAAGCTGCCGGTGACGTAATCTTCCGTCTGCCGATGTGTCGGATTGGTGAAAATTTTCGATGTCTCATCCACTTCGATCAGCTTGCCCATATAGAAAAATGCGGTGTCGTCACTGATGCGTGCCGCCTGCTGCATGTTGTGCGTCACGATAACGATGGTGTATTTTTCCTTCAGCTCATCGATCAGCTCTTCAATTTTCATCGTGGAAATCGGATCGAGGGCGGAGGCGGGTTCGTCCATGAGTATGACCTCCGGCTCCACGGCCAGCGTGCGGGCGATGCAGAGGCGCTGCTGCTGACCGCCGGAAATGGAATTCCCCGGCTTGTTGAGCACGTCCTTCACCTCGTCCCACAGCGCCACTTTTCGCAGGGATTCTTCCGCGATGCGTGACAGTTCCCTGCGGTTGCGCAGGCCGTTGAGCCGCAGTCCGGCAACGACGTTTTCCTCGACGGACATTGTGGGAAAGGGATTCGGCTTCTGAAACACCATGCCCACTTTCCGCCTCAGCAGCACGGGATCATTCTTCATGATGTCCTCGCCGTCAAGCAGTATGCTCCCGTCGATGCTGCCGCCGACTTCCTCGTGCATGCGGTTGAGTGAGCGCAGGAAGGTCGACTTCCCGCAGCCCGACGGTCCGATGATGGCCAGCACCTTGTTCTTCGGGATGCTGAGCGTCACGTTATGGAGGGCCTGTGTTTTCCCGTACCACGCGTTGAGCCCGATCGCCTCCATGCGGGGACTGCCGGCGAGGCTGGTCGGGAGTGGCGGGGTGCTGACGCGTTCGCTTTTCTGCATGATGTCGTACATGTATTATGCCGTATAGGTTTTTCGTGTCACAAGGCGGAACATGAGATTCAGGGCGAAAACGATGACGATGAGGACAAAGGAAGCCGCCCACGCCTGCTGATTCCAGTCATCGAAGGGAGCACGCGCGTAGTCGTAAATGAACACGGTCATGGAAGCGATCGGCTGGTCGAGCTCAGTCGACCAGAAGCGGTTGCCGAGCGCCGTGAACAGCAGCGGCGCCGTCTCCCCGATGGCACGCGCGATCGAGAGGAACACGCCCGTGAAGATGCCTTTGAAGGCCGCGGGCAGGATGATGGACACCGTTGTTCTCCAGCGCGGGAGTCCGAGCGCCAGTCCCGCCTCACGGAAGGAAGATGGGACCAGACGGATCATCTCTTCCGTGGTCCGGGTGATCAGGGGGATCATGATGATGCCGAGCGCGAAGCCGCCCGCCAGCGCGGAGAAGCGCTGCATGGGGATGACCACGACGATGAACGCCACGACGCCAATGACGATGGAGGGAATGCCGTTGAGCACTTCGGTGAGGAAACGTACCGTGCGCGCAAACCAGCCGCGCTCGGTCTGCGCCAGGTAGACCCCGGCGAGAAGGCCGACGGGAATGCCGTAGAGGCTGCCGAGCGCAACAAGAATCGCACTGCCCATGATGGCATTCGCCATGCCGCCGCCGGTTTCGCCGACGGGCGCCGGCATTTCGGTGATAAGGTCCCAGTTGATGTAATTGATGCCCTTCGACACCGTGTAGGTGAGAATAAGGATCAGCACACCGACCACGAGGAGCAGCGACATGCCCGTCAGCAGCACCATCGCGACGTTCTTGCTTTTTCGCCAGGTATAACGTGCGTTGCTGCTCATCATGCTGTCACCGGGGAATAGCGTTTGGTGAGGCGCCAGACGATGGCGCGGGCGATCGCGTTGAGAATGAGCGTTATCACGAAGAGCAGCAGGGCAATCTCGATCAGCGAACTGACATAGAGCGCGCTCGTGGCCTCCGCGAATTCATTGGCGAGCACACTCGCCATCGTGTGCGCGGGATCGAGCAGGGAAAGCGAGATGTCCGCGCTGTTTCCGATCACCATGGTCACGGCCATGGTTTCCCCGACGGCGCGCCCGAGACCGAGCAGCGCCGCGCTCAGGATGCCGGATTTCGAGCCCGTGAGCACGATACGGATGGACTCCCAGCGCGTGGCACCGAGAGCCATCGCCGCTTCCCGCTGCGAATCGGGTATCGACCGCATCACGTCCCGAGAGATGGAGGTGATGATGGGCAGAATCATGATGGTAAGGATCATGATGGCCGCCATCATACCGAAGCCGTAGGGGGCGCCTTCGAACAGGGGCATCCAGCCGAACTCCTCCATGAGGAAGGGCTGTATATCGCTCTGCAGCCACGGGATCATGACGAAGATGCCGAAGAGGCCGTAGACGATGCTGGGAATGGCGGCGAGCAATTCCACGAGCATCGACAGCGGCTGCTCGAGCCAGCCCGGGGCGAGTTCCGAGAGAAAAATGGCGACGCCCACGCTCAACGGCACCGCGAGCAGCAGCGCGCCGAGGGAAGAGAACAGCGTCCCGTAGATGAACGGAAGCGCACCGAACAGATTGTTGACCGGGTCCCATTCCGAACTCGTAATGAATCCGAACCCGAACTCCTTCATCGCGGGCAGGGACTGCACGGTCATCTCATACACCATCAGGAAAACGAGCGCGAGGACTATAAAGGCGAAGAAACGCGTCACGTTTTCAAATATGAAATCGCCCGGGTTCCTGCGAAGCAGGGCGCGCAGGGAGAACGGGCGGGCAGCCGGACGACTGTCCTGCTGCCCTGTGCGCTCACCGGTGGTATCGTTCCTGGGTTGTGGCATGTTATTTCGTGGAGATCTTATCGACCTGCTTTTTGCACATGGCGATGACTTCCTTGGGCAGCGGAGCGTAGTAGAGATCCTCCGCGTAGGATTCCCCCTCGTCGAGTGCCCAGAGGATGAAATCCTTCAGCGCCTTGGCCTTCCGCTTGTCCTTCATATCCTGGTAGACGAGCAGCCAGGTCAGACCGGCGATGGGATAGGAGTCCTTGCCATCGGCATTGACGATGGAAACGCGCAGATCCGCGGGCATGTCTTTCACGAATCCGGCCGCGGCGGCGGAAACCGCCTTGAACGTCGGCTTCACGTACTGACCCGCTTTGTTCTTGATCGAAGCATACGGAAGCTTGTTCTGCACCGCATAGGCGAGTTCCACGTACCCGATGGATCCCTCGGTCTGCTTGACCAATCCTGCCACGCCGTCGTTGCCCTTTCCTCCGAGTCCGATGGGCCAGTGGACCGCCTTGCCGGTACCGACCTTCTTCTTCCACGATCCGCTGACCTTG
>JAVVFP010000624.1:0-2027 GCA_032250495.1 Bacteroidota bacterium
GCCTGCGACGAAGAACCCGCGTGTTTTTTGTCATGCGCAAAAGTCGTAGATTGGCGCAGACATCAACAAGAAAACCATACTTCAGAGGAGGATGCATGAGGAAGGCCGTTTTTCCCTCGTTCCTGCTGTTCTTTGTCCTGACCGTCTCACTCTGCGCGCAGAACACCCGTGTCGTCGTCGAAGATGCAACGGACAAGGAGGACACGTATTTCAAAATCGGTGCGCTGGCGGGACTGACCCTCGCGATGAACACCACTGATTACAACGTCAGCCAGGTGTCACGTTCCCTCGGGCTCGGCTCCAGCTTCGGCGTCCGCGCCTCCATCCCCATCGGAGGAAAGACGCGCTTCGTCGCCGGCATCGGGTATCACACCCTTTCTTTCAGTGACGAAAACAATCACCTCTCCGTCGATATCGACAACGTTGACCATCGCTGGACTCTCCCGAGTCCCTTGACGACGGAAGGCACCTTCCAGTACACCGTCGTCACGGCGATGCTGCAGTTCGGTCAGTTCTTCATCGGCATGAACGTCGGTCTCCCCGCATCGAGCGAGATGACGAATTCCGCAGGCTTCACGATACCTGAGGGTGGACTCCCGCCGCCAGACAACATCAACAATCCGGAAGGCAGGATTTTGCGCCCGGACATCACTCCGGAAACGGATGATCTGAACACGCTGCTCGAACTTCGTGCCGGCGGTGAATTCCCCGTGGTGAAAACCGGCGTGGGCGATCTGAACTTCGGCATCAGCCTCGGCTGGACCTTCAATAAGATCCTGAAGGAATCCTACGACAACCTGCCGAACATGGAAGATCAGTTTTACCTGCCCAACGTGCTCTTCCAGGTTTCGTACATGTTCAATATTTGATACGGACTGCGCCTTGTAGCGGAAAAGCGGGCTGAAATGGTCCGCTTTTCCGGTTTTATCCGGGCGGGGGGCCGCTCTGTTTTTCCCGCGCCTTCAATTTCGTAGATTGACGTCAACACTATTCGCAAAGAGTACAGCAATGATGCGATCCACGGCAGCCGTCGAAGACATCTACAAAATCGTTTATACCGAACATCACGATCCCTATGCGGTTCTGGGCATTCACGAGGTCTCGTACAGGGGAAAGACCTGCATGGCAATCCGCGCATTCATGCCGCTGGCAAAGCATGCCTACGTCATTCGCGGCCTCGACGACGGCAGCGCCGAGGACTTCCCGATGCTGCGCGTGCATGAAGAGGGGTTCTTCGAACATGTGTTCGAGGAAGAAACAGCGCCCTTTCCGTATCAGCTTCGACGGGAGACCTTCGACGGTGCAGTGCACACCTTCCATGACAGTTACGCCTTTCTGCCGCAGCTGACGGATTTCGACCTGTACCTTTTCGGCGAAGGAAATCACTACCGCGTCTACGACAAGCTGGGCGCACATTTCAGGGAGGTCAACGGCGTCGGCGGTATCGAGTTCGCCGTCTGGGCACCGAATGCGCGCAGCGTCAGCGTCATCGGTTCCTTCAACGATTGGGACCGAAGGCGGCACGCGATGCGGGTACTGGGTTCATCGGGCGTATGGGAAATCTTTATCCCGGGACTCGTGCATGGCGAACTCTACAAGTTCGAGATCAAGTCGCAGGACGGACATATTTTCGCGAAAGCCGACCCGTTCGGATTCGCGATGGAGGAGCGGCCGCGAACCGCCTCCGTGGTGCACGCGCCCCCTCCGTTCGAATGGAAGGACCGCGAGTGGCTGCGGCAACGGCGTGACCATGACCCCCTCCATGAACCGATCTCTATCTATGAGGTGCATATAGGGTCGTGGAAGAACAGTCCCGGGGACGAAGAACGTCCGATGACATATCGCGAACTCGCCGAGCACCTCGTCCCGTACGTGCACGAACAGGGCTACACGCATGTGGAATTTCTGCCCGTCATGGAGCATCCGTTCGACGGGTCCTGGGGATACCAGGTCTCCGGCTATTACGCTCCGACGTAGAAATTCAGGGGGTCGGATGTTTGAGCCGCCTCGTCGATGCGAACTGCCAG
>JAVVFP010000626.1:0-2023 GCA_032250495.1 Bacteroidota bacterium
GGAAACCGTCCGGACCGAAGGCCAGCTGTCCCCCGTTGTGATTGCTGTACGGTTGCTCGAAGGTCAGCAGAACGGACTCGCTGTCGCGGTCCGCCCGGTTCGCATCGGCGTCGGAGACGCGGTAGCGGGCGATGACGTTGCGTCGGGGACCGCTGGCGGAATAGTTGATGTAGAAATACCCGTTGCTCTTGTAATCGGGATGGAAGGCGAGTCCGAGCAGTCCCTCCTCGTTCCCGCTGTCGCTGACGCGGTCACGGATATCGAGAAACTCGGTGGTTTCGTCCACTGCCGCGTCGTTCGGGAAGACGAGTATGCGTCCCGCCTGCTCGACCACGAACAGCCGGCCGCTGCCGTCGCCGGCGTGCTGAATGTCCAGCGGACGGCTGAAGCCGATACCGGGAAAGGCATTGTCTATGGGATACTGTGCCTGCGCAGTGGATAACAGGCAGATGGATGCGACAAGCAGGGCGCTCAGGCGAATTGTCATTCCTGGTCTCCGATTATTTCCTGGGAGTGGATAATGACACAACAACAGCGACGGGAATTCTGGTTCCGAAATGACCGGGGGTTGTGGGACTGCCGGGCAGGGAGGGAAAAAATAAACGCTCCCGCGGGGAACGGGAGCGTTACCAAGCGTTTATTCTAATCCCGGTAGGGAGGGCCGAGATTAGAGCAATTGGCGTAAACAATCTAACACATTCAGCATGAAAAGTAAAGCGACACGGGGGTCACTCCGCTGTCACCATGATGTTTGTTCCGACGGACGACCGGCTCAGGCCTTTTCTTCGTACAGCGCGGCGATGGTGACGATGGTCTGCACGGCCTTCTCCATGTCCTGCACGCTCGCCCATTCGCGCTTCGAGTGGAAGCTGTGCTCGCCGGCGAAGATGTTCGGGCAGGGCAGTCCCATGTAGGAAAGGCGCGCGCCGTCGGTGCCGCCGCGGATGCTGCCGATTTCCGGCGTGATGCCCACGCGCTTCATCGCTTCCTCGGCCATTTCAAGGACTTCGGGATGCTCGTCCAGCACGTAGCGCATGTTGCGGTACGATTCCTGCACGCTCACTTCGGCGCTGCCCGCGGGAAATTCCGCGAGCGTTTCATCCACCAGGCGACGGATGAAGGCTTCCTGCTCGCGCAGTTCTTCGGCGGTGAAAGCGCGCAGCAGGAACTTGATGCTCGTTTTCTCGATGCCGCCCGTAATGCCATGCGGATGCACGTAGCCTTCCTTCTTCTCGGTGGTTTCGGGGGACAGCGTGTTCCTTGGCAGCTTTTCGAGAAAGCGCGCGGCGATCTTCACGCTGTTGACCAGCTTGTCCTTCGCGAAGCCCGGGTGAATGCTCACGCCTTCGAATTCCACGGTCAGCGAGTCGGCACAGAAGGTTTCGTTTTCGATGGTGCCGAGCTGCTCGCCGTCCACCGTGTACGCGTATTTCGCGCCGAATTTCGCGACGTCGAAGTACTTGGTGCCCTGTCCCACCTCCTCGTCCGGCGTGATGCAGATGCGCAGCGTGCCGTGCTTCACCTCGGGATGCGCGAGCAGGTAATGCGTGGCGTCGAAGATCTCGGCGATGCCCGCCTTGTTGTCCGCTCCCAGCAGCGTGGTGCCGTCGGCGGTGATGATGGTTTCGCCCACCTTGTCGGCGAGCACGGGATTGTCGGCCACGGTGATGACGATGCTGTTGTCGGCGGGCAGTACGATGTCCTTGCCGTCATAATTTTCGTGCAGTACGGGCTTCACATTTTCCCCGCTGACGTCCGGAGAAGTGTCCATATGCGCGATGAAGCCGATGACGGGGACGTCCTTCTTATCGGTGTTCGCCGGAACGGTGGCCATGACGTAGCCGTACTCGTCCATCGCCGCGTCGGTGAGTCCCATGTCCAGCAGCTCCTTGACCAGGTCCGCGCCGAGGATTTTCTGCTTCGCGGTGCTGGGGAAGGTCTCGGAGTTTTCGTCGGACTGCGTGTCGTATTTCACGTAGCGCAGGAAGCGTTCGACGCAGGTGTACTCGTAGTCGGCTGGTAT
>JAVVFP010000625.1:0-2023 GCA_032250495.1 Bacteroidota bacterium
TGCCGCAGGACGCGCGGCAGGCGGTGCGTGCGACGCAGCTGTCCACGGCGAACGGGAGCATCGCGGTGCTTTCGCTGTCCTACTCCTCCGCCGAGTTCACATTGAATCACGATCCCGATCAGATGCTGGCCGAGGAAAACGACGCGGATCGGGCCATCGTCGAGTTTCTCGATTTCATCAAGCGGCCCCTGAGCGACGAAGACAAGGCGGCCATTCGCGCACGGGAGGAGGAAATCCACAGGAAACTCGAAACCGAACCGCCGCTGGATTGCATGAACTGGCCGACGACGGACATGCCATCGCCGCGCGAACTCAACAGCGGCATCCCGGCGTTGACGCCCGGCGAAGATCCGATGCTCCGGCGTACCGCCGTGCGCGGCTACATCGTGCACACGAGCTTTTTCGTCGAGAGCAAGTCCGGTACCGGAACGTGGAACTGGTCGCCGCTGGTCTACACGCGTTACCGCAACTTCTACATCGCGGGCATGAATTACTGGGCGAGTTTCGTGGCGCGGTACGGGAAGTCCATCACCACGTACTGGCGGCTATACAGTCCGTACTCCGCCGCCAGCCAGGTCAACGGCGAACCGACCAGCATCGGTGAGCATTCCTACATCCCGCAGTGCATCGTCAAGGTCGCCCCGCCGACGCCGTGGGATCTTCCGCCGTCGTGGGACTGGGCCGGCGCGGGATTGCGCTGGGGGTGGTATTACAACAAGCGCATTCGCAACGCCTACAACGCGGACGACGCCATTCTCGGCTTCATCTGTTACAAGCCGACATACGACGAAGCGGTCTGGCCGCACGCCAGCGGTGTGATCTGGGGAGGCTCGGATTACGAAGGCGTGTACTTCACGATGGATACGCAGTACTGGCAGGCGGAGCTCGACCCCTTCGCGGCGCCGCAGCGCAACGTGATCGCACATGAAATCGGTCATCTCTGGGGCGCCCCCGACGAGTACCGCAACGACAACTGCAACTGGTCCTACAGGGGCATCAGGAACGTCAACTGCCAGAGCACGACGTCGGCTTACGGTCGCAGCGGAACGATGCGCGGCTGGGACGGCATCATGGTGACGAACTACACCGGCGGCAATTCTCTTGCCACGCCGGTGCACACCGGTGTGATCAACGTCTCGCAGGCGGTGACCACGCGCTGTTTTTCGAGCACGCCCTCGGACATCACGCTGTCCTTCCGCAATTGTGACGGGGTCGGCACGGTGAACCGCAACACGCCGACCTGCATTCCGATGGATTACTACTACTGTCACCGTATCGTGGCGCCGTCCAAGGTGCTGAAGGCGGGGACCTGGTGGTACTTCAGCCACTGGCAGGTCACGCGCGAGGACAACAGTTCCACGAACGTCGATTACTACGGCAATGAGCTGCCTTCCTACGCGTATTCCTCCACCCTCGCCAATGCGGTCAAGGACGTGCGCGCCGTCTTCACCGACAATCCCCCGGATGTCTTCTCGTTCAACACCACGCTCGCGGCGGATCTCGCACCCGCGAATTTCGCCGGCTCACCGGCGCCGGCCATCGGTCTGCGCTGGCGCCCCAAGTACGACATGTCCGACGCGGACACGTATGTCGAGTACGAGGCGAGTTCCGGGAACTGGAAGCAGCTGGGCTTCGGTCATTACACGCTCGGACCCTTTCCCGTGGACATCAACCAGTGGACCGGCGTGCATATCGTCAGTGTGCCGAATGCCACGGGCAGCGGTTCGACGGACGTGCAGCCGAACCGTACGTACCGCTTCCGCGTCGTCGGCGAATTCAACGGCAACCGCGGAACACCTTCCACGCCGGCGTCGGTGACCACGCGTCCCGCCTCGCCACAGGACACCGTGTACTGTTACGACGCCAACGAACCGAACTCTCCCTCGAATCCCACCATGCTTACCTCCTCGGGTCCGGACATGGAGACCTATGCCGTCGACGGCGCCATCGCCATCTCGCCGTACCCGTCCGAGTTCACCTGGTTCGTTCCCATAGGGGACTACTACCGCATCACCGTCATCAA
>JAVVFP010000046.1:0-11692 GCA_032250495.1 Bacteroidota bacterium
AACTTGCACATGTCCGCCGTGCGCAGCACGCGCTCGAGATCCCCGGTGAGGACGGGCGTGAGTCCCAGCATGGCGACCTCGGGCATGATTTCGCTCGTGGGATGCTCCAGCGCCGGTACAGAGAAACGTCTTTCGATATATCCGCGGATGATATCGGTCAGGCGGGACTGATAGTCCTTATGCCGCGCGTTCTGCCAGAGCCGCTCGTTGCGCAACGCTTCGAGCGCCCGCAATGCGATGATGTCCGGTGGCAGTTCCGCTTCCTCGTGCCTGTCGACGGCCGATCTGCTGTTGCGCTCACGCAGCCAGCGATAGGCCATCCAGGCGAGGAGACCCAGCAGCAGCGCGATGCCGGCGTACATCAGGTAGTCCCAGAGCGTGAGAGGAACGTGCATCACCTCGCGAATATCCTTGAATGTGCTGGTCGTATCCAGTTCCACGGTGGACATTGTTACCAGCACGGTATCGCTCGTCGCCGTGTACGTTGCGGTATCTCCCGGGACGCTGTAGCGCAGCACGGCGACCACAGGAATGCGCCCGGTATCGAAGACCGTCACAACCACGTCCTGCGTAATGCGGCGGCGCCCGTCGCTTTGCTCTCCCTCTTCCTCCCCGGCGGATACGAATTCCGCGTTCTCGAAGTCCTCGTCGTCCGTCGGCATGCGGATTTTCCATTCCGCCGGTGCATCGACCTGCAGATGAAGCGTGATCCATTCCCCGATCAGGTACGCCGTCGAATCGATCGTCGCACGCACCTGCACGTTCTGTGCGCGCAGGGGAAGCGTGAGGAGGAGAGCCAGTCCCGTCAATAGCATCAACCGTCTCATCAGTAACGCCTCTCCCTCATGCGAAAAAATTCGACCAGGGGCCGGATGTACCCCTCCTGCACGTCGATACGAATGCTGTCGACGTTCGATGTGAGGAAACTGCGTTCCCGGACCGCGCGGCGATGCTCCCAGCCCTGTCGATACGCGGCGCGTACGCTCGCGAGCGAAGTGTCCACCCAGCGCTCCACGCCCCGTTCCGCATCACGCAACTTCACGAGACCGACGTCCGGGAGCTCGCGCTCGCGGGGATCATCGAGCTGCACGGCGATGAGATCATGTTTCCGGGCGACGATTTTCATCGGACGGTCGTATTCCTCGTCCATGAAATCCGACACGAGGAAAGCGATGGAACGCTTCTTGGTCACATGATTGAAGTACTCGAGCGCGGTGCGAAGGCTGGTGCCGCTGCCTTCCGGCCGGAACACGATGATGTCCCGGATAATGCGGAGGATATGGGACCGCCCTTTTTTCGGTGGAATGAACTTTTCGATGCGGTCGGTGAAAATGATCATGCCGACCTTGTCGTTGTTCTTGATGGCGCTGAAGGCGAGCACGGCGCAGAGTTCCGCGGCAGTATCACGTTTGCGCCGCGTCCCGGTTCCGAAATCCTGCGAGCCGCTCATGTCGACGAGCAGCATGACCGTCAGTTCGCGTTCCTCCTCGAAGACCTTGACGAACGGCCGGTTGAAACGCGCCGAGACATTCCAGTCGATAGTGCGGACGTCATCCCCGAACTGATACTCGCGAACCTCGGAGAATTCCATGCCGCGTCCCTTGAAGACACTGTGGTATTCACCCGAGAAAAGCTGGTTTACCAGTCCCCTCGTGCGTATTTCTATCTGGCGCACATTCCTGAGAATCTGCTTGGTATCCATGAACCTCTTCGATCGTCAACCGTGATGAATGGAAATGGCCGCAGCGGACATGCCGGCGGTGTCAGGGCACTTCGATGGCATCGAGAATTTCCTGGATGATCATTTCCGAATTCATTTCCTCCGCCTCGGCCTCGTAGGTGACGGCGACGCGGTGGCGAAGCACATCGGAGCAGATCGCGCGGATGTCCTCGGGTATCACGTAGCCCCGTCGCTGGATGAAGGCATGCGCCTTGCCGGCGATGGCAAGGTTGATGCTGGCCCGCGGGGAGCCGCCGTACGCGATGTAACCGGCGAGGCGTTCGAGCTTATGGGCGCGTGGATCGCGCGTCGCCTCAACGATGTCGAGAATGTACCGCTCTATCTTCTCATCCATATAAACGGCATGGAGCGCCTGTCGTGCGCTGAGAATGTCCTGGGTGGACACGACCGGATTCGCCACGGGGAGGTCGGTTGCGATCTGCTGCCGCATGATGGCGAGTTCCTCCTCACGCGAAGGATAATCGATCCTGACCTTCAACATGAAGCGATCCACCTGGGCCTCGGGCAGCGGGTATGTCCCCTCCTGTTCGATCGGGTTCTGGGTCGCCATGACCAGAAAGGGGCGCGGGAGGAGGAAGGTCTCTTCCCCGATGGTCACCTGCCGCTCCTGCATGGCTTCGAGCAGCGCGCTCTGTACCTTCGCCGGGGAACGGTTGATCTCGTCCGCGAGGATGAAGTTGGCAAAAACGGGGCCCTGCTTGGTCTGGAACTCACCGTTCTTCTGATTGTAAATCATCGTGCCGATCAGGTCGGCCGGGAGCAGATCCGGTGTGAACTGAATGCGGTGAAAGCTCGCCTTCATTGCGGCCGCCAGCGTTTTGATCGCCGTGGTCTTGGCCAGTCCCGGAACACCCTCGAGAAGGATATGGCCGTCGGCCAGCACGCCGATGAGCAGACGGTCGACCATCCCCTTCTGTCCGATGATGACTTTGCCGATTTCCATGCGCAGCGCATCGACGAATGCGCTCTCTTTCTGAATCCGTTCGTTGATTTCCTGGATATTGACTTCCATGCTGCCTCTCGACTGAAGGAAAATTTCACGGGTGAAACGGGAAGCGCGATACCCTGCGTGCTGCCGCACCGACTTCCCGCTGCTTGCTGTAAAACACGAAAATACACATTGCCGGCGACCGGTTGCAAACCCAAAGTGCATCCCCCGGTCAGGGGAACAGCTGTATTGACGCGGGCCGACGAGATTTGTTCCGGGAGACGGGGCGCAATACCTACCGTTTCCGCAGTGGCTGCAGAACGTACTTTGCGTAGCCATAACGAATCTTCGACGGCACGGCGGCCAGAGAAAGCTTATTTGTAGGAAACGCGAATGAGGGTTCGAAATAGCAGTTGATGGTGCACCCGCTGCACATTTCATGCCTGCCCTCCCGCTCCCTGTGCCACGTGACCCGGGGACTGTTCCATGCTTCGAGCAGATCACGGCCGACAGGGAGCTTCTCGAAATGCAGGTGATAGCAGGGAAGGAGGATTTCATTCTCCGGGCTGAGAACGATCACACGACTGACGGCGCGGCACAACGGGTCCCCGGGATCGTTGCCCCCCATCCGGCGCAGTGTGACGAAGGACGGATTGAGGTACACCATGCGTCTGCGCGCAAACCGCTCGGTGTACGCGAGTGCCGCCTCGGAAAGTCCCTCCTCGCGGAAATAGCTGAATATGGGATTGAGCAGCAGAAGCAGACCGTGTGCCTGTGCAAGATCGTACACCGCGTCCATCTGCAGGTAATTCTCGTTGGTCACCGTAAAGAGAATGTCCGGACGCTCGCCCAGTTCCCTGGCGATTTCGATGGACTCGAGGACTTTGCCATGGCAGGGAACGCCGCGCATGGCATCATGCTGGGCGGCGTCGGCGCTGTCGAGGGAAAAATGCAGCAGATCGACGCGACCGCGGAGCCGCTCCGCCAGCTTCGGGTACAACAACCCGTTGGTCGTAATGCTCGTCCGCATTCCCTGTCGCTGCGCTTCGCCTGCGATACGGTCGATATCGGGATGAAGGAGGGGCTCCCCGCCCGTCAGGTCGATGAAGCGGACCCCCAGGCGATTCAGCGCCGGAAGATTGCGCAGAACATCACCGGTGTCGGCATGGCGACTGCCGCGGAATGCCGCGTGGTCACCGAAGTGGCAGAAATCGCAATAGGCATTACAGCGGTACGTGAGATAGTAATTGCAGAGTATGGGCATGGTCGATGTACTTTCTTTCGGGTAAGCATACGGTGCATAGTACGAAATCCGCGGAAATATTTTTCGCTGCTGCGAAACGGCATTGCCCGCAACCCTGTTTTTCATGATACTGGCGAAACACAATGACAGACGGCCCATGAAATTCCATGAAGTAACGGCGCGCATTGAAGAAGGTGAAGGACTCACGGTCGAGTTCAAGCGCAAGGTGTCGACGCCTGAAAAAATCGCGAGGGAAATGATCGCCTTCGCCAACACGCGCGGCGGTATCATCCTTTTCGGAATCGACGACGACAGGTCCGTTGTCGGGGTCGAGAGTGAAAAATCCGAGATCGAGGACATCGCCTTCGCGGCGCAGCATCTGTGTGATCCTCCCGTGCGGCATATGGTGGACATATTCAACTTCAATGGCTTCGATGTCATATGCATTGATATTCCCGAAAGCGAGCACAAGCCCCATTACCTGCGTGACGACAGCGAGGAACGGAAATCCTTCGTACGGGTCGGAGAAAAAAGCATTCAGGCATCGAAGGAAATGATACGCGTACTGCGACATCAGTACGGTCCCTCCCAGCCCGTCCGCCTCATCTACGGGGAAGCGGAACGCCGCCTGTTCCAGTACTTCGAGAAACACGAGCGCATCACGGTCAAGCAATACGCAAAACTGATCAATGTCTCCGAGCGGCGGGCCTCGCGCCTGCTCGTGCGCCTCGTACGAGCGGGCGCCGTCGCCATCCATACGCATGAAAAGACGGATTTTTTCACGCAGATGCTGGAGGGCAGCTGAACTTCTTGCATTCAAAAGGAAATAATACTACATTTGTGAACCCTTCGGGCCCATAGCTCAGTTGGGAGAGCGCTACAATGGCATTGTAGAGGTCGTCGGTTCGATCCCGTCTGGGTCCACAAAAGGTCTGATTGCATCAGACCTTTTTTCATTCCTTCACAAAGCGGACGCTGTCATGGAATTTCCCGTCGAAACCGCCAAGGAACTGCTCGCCATCGCGAAAGAAGCCCGGGAAATGGCCCATGCCCCCTACTCAGGATTCCGTGTCGGGGCGGCCCTGCTCACCGGCGACGGAAGTGTCGTGCCGGGCTGCAACGTGGAAAACAGCTCCTATTCCCTTACTTGCTGTGCCGAGCGCAGCGCGGTGTTCGCTGCGGTGAGCGCCGGGTACACCGATTTCACCGCCATCGCCATTTCAGCGGACGGCAAGGCGGTTCCCCCCTGCGGTGCCTGCCGCCAGGTGCTGAGCGAATTCGCACCGTCCCTGCCCATCATTCTCGCAGACGAACACGGCGCACCGCGCATCCTCACACTGACCAACCTGCTCCCTGAGCCCTTCACCGCCGATTACTTCAAGCCGTAACCACGGCTGCGACCTGTTGCAAAACTGGTCGGATTCTCATATCATAGTTACATACTCAATACAATCTGCGCGCAGCAGTGCTCTCGAATGGAGCCTCTGCGGCGTTGAATGCCAACTATCCTCTCCACAATCAGGATTCATGGACATGCGCACACCCTTACGCATTTGTCTCACCCTCACGCTTGTTTCCGGGATGCTGCTCCCCGCGACAGCGCAGGCAGACGGACCGGAGCGTTCCCGGCACGCCTCCTGGCTGCAGGATGGCGGGGATGTGCTCCGACCGGAACGGGCTGCACCGGATAATTATGTCTGGTACATCGGTTTCGATGCGGGCCTCACGTACGCACGCTTCCAGGACGGCCCCATCTCCTACTACCTCCCGAATCCGTATCACGCCGACAATCCCCTGTTCGGTGACCCGTTTCCCCATGCCTACCCGCTCCTGGCTGCGGCGGACGAAGGTGACGGATTGGGCCTGTATCTGGGCGTGACGCTGGATTTTCCCCTGAGCAGCGCCTTCGGACTCGTACTCAAGGGCAATTATCATAATCGCACGGGCAGCTTCGTAACGGAGACGGACATTGGAGAAGTGCACCCCGATTCGGAGACGCTGCTGACCACGATTCTGCAGCATGAAACCGACTGGAGTTTCGATTACATCGGCTTCGATGTACTTCTGCGCATTCAGCCGCTCGATATCCCGCTCTATGCACTCTTCGGTCCTTCCATCGGCGTCCTCTCCTCCAACACCGCGGAGCTGACGCAGGGCATATTGCAACCGGACGACATTTACTACACGGAATGGGTCAACGGTCGTGAGGACATCGTCAATGAATTTCGCAGCGCGTCCTCGGACGGTGAAGTGGCGGGCTTCACCGAGACCCGTGTCGATCTCAAATTCGGTCTCGGGTACTGGATACCGCTCACGCCCTCGCTTTCCCTCGTGCCGGAAGTCGGCGTCGCCGTACCGATGACAACATTCGTCGACAGGGTCTACCCTGCCGAGCCCGGACCGGGAACCGTCACCGACGACGCGGCCCTCATAGACTGGAACAACAGCCGCCGTGAACCGGTTGTCGACTTCAATCGTGATTTCAACATGATCACGTCCTTCATCACCATCGGCCTTCGCTGGCATATCGACTAAGACGAGGAGAAACACAGCATGAAAAATCTGGCACGTACCGTGCGCCTTGTCCTGCCGTTGCTTCTTCTCACGATGACGGCACAGGCGCAGGAGGACACGAAACCACAGCGCCCCACACTTACACCCGAGCGTTACGAGGTGACCGTCCGCTCCCTCGGAGAAGGCATCAACTCTCCTGACGACGACTTCGCCCCGCTTCTGCTCGGCACCGGCAAAGTACTGTACTTCACGTCGAATCGGACGGGAGACCAGGATATCTATTCCGCCGTGATGGGTTATAAGGACTGGGAGCAGCTCCAGGCCGCAGGTCCCGCACTGAACACGGACGGCGACGAGGGAGGCACCAGCATCACCCCCGACGGTCGATGGATGGTGTTCACTGCATGCGACCGGCAGGACGGCTACGGAGACTGTGACCTGTACATCGCTGAATATATCGGCGGCAGCTGGCGGAATATCCGCAACCTCGGAGCCACGGTCAATTCCAGCGCATGGGATTCCCAGCCCACGCTCTCCGCAGATGGCTTGCTGCTGTTTTTCGTTTCAGAGCGTCCCGGCGGACAGGGCGGAACCGATATATGGATGTGCAGCCGCCCCTTCGGCGGCGATTTCGGTCCCGCCGTCAACCTTCCCGCGATCATCAATACAACGGGCGACGAGTTGGCCCCCTATATCGCAGCCGACAACAGTACGCTGTATTTTTCCAGTGACTGGCATCCCGGAATCGGCGGACAGGATGTCTATCGAAGCAGGATGTCCGTGAGCGGCTGGTCCGAACCGCAGCATATCGGCACCCCGATCAACAGCACGTATGACGACTACTTCTGCAGCCTGCGCCTCAACAGCGAGGAGCTGCTTTTCGCCAGCAATCGTCCCGGAGGCAGCGGAGACCTCGACATTTATCTCGCCGTGCCGAATCCCCTGCCACCCGGCGGAGTGACCACCGTCACCGGACGCGTCACGGATTCGCGCAACGGCACGCCCGTAAGCGCGGCACTCACCGTACGAGATATCGAGACCAATCAGGTGCTCAGCACGTTTTACAGCGACGAGGTCAATGGGGACTATATTGTCGTTCTGCAGCCGGGAAAAACCTATGTCATCACTGCAGAAGCGCCGGGCTACCTCTTCTACTCCGACCGCTTCGAGGTCCCCGCCGAATCGACCAGCGACATGGTGCGAAAGGACATCGAGCTGACGCGCGACATCGTGCGTCTCCTCGTGTATTTCGATTTCGACAAGGCCACGCTGCAAAGAGCCTCTCATGTCGATCTCGACAGGGCGGTGGAATGGCTCAAGGCCAACGGAACCGTGAAGGTGGAGCTTGCCGGTCATACCGACAACGTCGGTTCCCGCGAGTACAACAAGAAGCTTTCGGCTGACCGGGCGGAAGCCGTCCGCTCCTATCTCGTCAGTAAGGGCGTCTCACCCGCGCGTCTGACCGCGAGCGGCTACGGTATGGAACAGCCGGTCGCGTCGAACGACACCGACGAAGGCCGGGCCCTGAACCGGCGCGTTGAATTCCGCGTCACTTCACGCTGATCCGGAGCGGCGACGCCCACATCAGCCCCCGTAGTCGAACGCCATGAAAGGAACAGCGAAAGGCGAGGCGCCCGCCCGGGCGTCTCGCCTTCCTGTTTCCATCTGCGACTCAACCCTCCGGCGTAAGTTCCTCCTCGCGGACCTGCACCAGTTCGATGGACGAGTGGGCGAGGAGAGGTTCGATCCGGTGAATCTTGTAGGGTTTGAGGTAGACGATGCGCGCAATCCCGGTATTGATCAGCGTTTTCAGGCAGTGATAGCAGGGACTGGCGGTGACGTAGATGTCCGCCCCCGCGATCTCGACGCCGTGCTTCGCGGCCTGCGCGATCGCGTTTATTTCCGCGTGTATGGTTCGGAAACAATTCTCTTCCTCCTCCCCGTCCGGATTTCGCGACACGTAGATGAGACAGCCGACGTCCGTGCAATGCGGGTGTCCCGCCGGCGAACCGTTGTATCCCGTCGCAATGATATTCTTGTCCTTCACGATCACGGCACCGATTTTTGCACGCGTGCACGTGGCGCGCTCCGCGACGATGGTTGCGATTTTCATGAAATAGGCATCCCAGCTCCGTCGTGAAGACATGCTTCCTCCAGTTTGGCAGTGAATACAATGGCCGGAATATACGCGTTGCGAACGGGAATTTCCTCCCCATCCGGTCTTGTGATTACAGGAAATCCGTATAACTTGTTTTCTGAAGTACACCCCACCCAGCCGAGGACGTTGTATGCCACGGAAACCCGCCAAAAAGGCCCCCCGGAAAACGACAACGAAAACAGCTGCGAAGTCCCCCTCTTCGCGCACAAAAATATTTGTCATCGATACGAATGTCATTCTTCACGACAGTTCCTGCATGCTCAGGTTCGAGGAACATGACATCGTCATCCCCATCGCCGTCCTCGAGGAACTCGATCAGTTCAAAAAGGGCAATGAAACGCTGAATTTTCACGCCCGCGAGTTCGTACGTTCACTCGATACCCTGAGCGGCGACAAGCTCTTCAACGGGGGCGTGAAGATCGGTTCGAAAATGGGAAATATCTCCATCCGCCTCGACAAGGAGTTCGAAACGGAGTTCGCCCGCAGCTTCCCCGCCCAGACTCCGGACCATCGAATCCTGCACTGCGCCTTCGCACTGAGCAGGGAATTCCCTTCCAAGCAGGTCATTCTCGTCACCAAGGACGTGAATCTGCGTATGAAGGCCAAAGGTGTCGGCCTCATGTCACAGGATTATGCCTCCGACATGGTCAAGGATCTCGACACGCTTTACACCGGCCGACGCACGCTCGAGGTCGTCGACGACACCCTGATCGATGCGCTGTATCAGATGCCCTTCGAGGTCCCGGCCGAGCAATTCGACGATGCGGACAGCTTTCTCCCCAACGAGTATTTCATCGTCCGCTGCGGGAAGAAGTCCGCCCTGGCAACCTATGACGCGCAGATGCAGATGCTCCGTCGTGTGGACAAGTTCCAGGCCTACGGCATCACGCCGCGCAATTCCGAACAGACGTTCGCCCTGCACGCACTCACGGATCCGAACATTCCCCTGGTTTCCATGAGCGGGAAGGCAGGAACCGGGAAAACCCTCCTCGCCCTCGCATCGGCACTCGAAAAACGGAAACTGTACCGGCAGATCTATCTCGCCCGTCCCATCGTCCCGCTCAGCAATAAGGACCTCGGCTACCTGCCGGGCGATATACACTCGAAACTCGATCCGTACATGCAGCCGCTGTTCGACAACCTCGGCGTCATTCAGAACCAGTTCGCGGAATCCGACGTCAAACACCGCCGTATCGCGGAAATGCTCAAGGAAGAGAAGCTGGTCATCTCCCCACTCGCCTATATTCGCGGACGCAGCCTGGTCAATATTTATTTCATCGTCGACGAAGCACAGAATCTCACACCGCATGAGATCAAGACCATCATCACCCGCGCCGGCGAGGGAACGAAATTCATCTTCACAGGCGACATCTACCAGATTGATCACCCCTATCTCGACAGCAGGTCGAACGGACTCAGCTACCTGATACACAAAATGCAGGGACAGAAACTCTACGCACACGTCACCCTGGAGAAGGGCGAGCGCTCCGATCTCGCCGAACTGGCCAGTGACCTGCTCTGAGCTCTGCTTGCCTTTTGTCAGCACCGCTTCTATTTTCCGACGAGAAATATTTCCCGATTCGCCGATCCGTAACGTACCCGGCACCCATGGCAATTCGAGGGCGAGGCGGTTCATGGAAAATTTTCATTCCCACGCGAGGCAGGCACGACACAGATGGAGAAAAAATCAGCGAATGGAGACAGCCGGCACAAGCTCCTCGATCGTGCCCTCAGCAGGCATCAGGGCCGACCTGACGCTCTGATCGAAGTGCTGCATACCGCACAGGAGCTGTTCGGTTACATTCCCCGCGATGTGCTCGCCTATATCGCGGAATCCCTCAAGCTCCCGAGAAGCCGCGTCTTCAGCGTGGCGAGCTTCTACCCGCTGTTTTCACTGACACCGCCCGCCGCACACACACTCACCGTCTGTATGGGAACGGCCTGCTATGTCAACGGCGCCGCCGCATTGCTCGCGGAGGCGAAGCAGGCCTGCGGCTGCGAGGGTGCGGCGGGAGGAACGCGCGTGCGAGCCGCGCACTGCCTGGGCGCCTGCGGTCGTGGACCGCTGCTGCAGGTCGATCGGAGAAATATCGTCGATGCGAATATCGCGGATGTCCGGCGTGAAGTCGACGCGGTCTCGGAGTATGATCATGACGATTGAGGAATTGTATCGCATTGGCGCGCTTTACAGGGATCAGCTCTCCGCCTTTCGCGCGGAAATCCAGGTCTGTGGAAGCGGAACATGCCGGTCCGCCGGCGCAGATGCACTGCAACGCGCTTTTGAACAGGCCTGCGAAGATGAGAGCATCCGTGCGGAAATCCGTGTGGTCATGACCGGCTGCATGGGCCTGTGCGGCGCGGGTCCGCTCGTGCGGATCCAACCCGGCGACACGATGTACGTCAAGGTCACACCCGAGGATGCACCTCGCATTGTGCGCGAGCATATCATCGGCAATGTCCCCGTCGCCGCAAAATCCCTGCCGGCCGACAACACGTTTTTTGCGCGGCAGACACCGCTCGTGCTCGAGCACATGGGACGCATCGACCCGGAATCCATAGAGGATTACATCGCACGCGGCGGATACGAAGCACTGGCCAAGGCGGTCACGTACCAGACCCCGGAGAGCATCATCCTGGAGATACGCAACGCGGGACTGCGCGGTCGCGGCGGCGGCGGATACCCTACCGGACTGAAATGGGACATCGTGCGCCGTGGTTCCGCCGAGCAGAAGTACGTGGTCTGCAATGCCGACGAGGGAGATCCCGGCGCCTTCATGGATCGCGCCATGCTGGAGGGAAATCCCCATGCCATTCTCGAGGGCATGGCGATAGCGGGCTTCGCCGTCGGCGCCACCCAGGGTTTCATCTCCGTGCGGGGTGAATACCCGCTCGCCGTCGAGCGCATGCGTCGCGCCATCGCGGAAGCGGAGCGCAAGCAGCTGCTCGGCAACAGGATATTCGATTCCGGTTTCAGTTTTCGTGTGGACCTGCGCATGGGAGCCGGAGCCTTTGTGTGCGGTGAAGAAACCGCGCTGCTGCGTTCCATCGAAGGGAAGCGCGGACAACCGGATCCGCGTCCCCCCTACCCTTCCCACAAGGGACTGTGGG
>JAVVFP010000627.1:0-2018 GCA_032250495.1 Bacteroidota bacterium
GGATTTGAACCCGCGACCCCTACCACCCCAAGGTAGTGCGCTACCGGGCTGCGCCACGTTCCGGACCGTCGCATCACGCGGATGCGAGACTGTAAATATACAACAAACCGGGAAAATAATCCTAATCAAATCCGCTCAGCCACGGAATCGCTCAGCCGCGGATGCGCTCAGCCGCGGATGCGCTCGCGGAGATCTTCGAGGAACTGGCGGACCTTGAGCAAATCCTCACGCATTTTTCCTTCCGGCTCGAAAATCAGCGCGGTCTGCGCGGGATCCATGTCCTCCTCGTCCTCCCTGGCGAAATCAGTCTCCTGTCCGGGAGTGTAGGTCTTGAGCACCTGCTTCGCCCCTTCGATGGTGTAGCGCTCGTCGCGCAGCAGCTTTTTGATGAACAGGATGAGCTGAATGTCCTTGTTCGTGTAAATGCGGTTGCCGGCCCTGTTTTTGGCGGGCTTCAGCTCATCGAACTCGGATTCCCAGTAGCGCAGGACGTACTGTTCCAGGTTCGTTATTTTGCTCACCTCGCTGATCGAGTAGTAGAGCTTCTTGATGGAGAAATCCTTCATGAGCCACCGGGCGCTTGTGGAGCGATAACAGAATGTAACTATCCGAAATTGAACATGCAACACGCCCTTTCGTGCAGGGTATTGTGAACTCGATGTTCTAATGCGTGAATGGTCGGTCTGCTACCGTGGCAGGTATCATGCGACACTCGAGGTTCCTGCCACAGGGGACTGCAATTCGTTGCGGGCAGCCGAGATGCCCATGAATATTCACCTTGCACTGAACACGGGGACATGGTAACTTTCGCATCTATGATCAGGCATACCACCGTGTTTTCGTCGGATAGCGTGCGCACAGCCGCACTGTGTTTTCTTCTCTTTTCCCTGCTCGCCGCGATGGAGGGAGATGTGCGTGCGCAGTCCGCCGCTCCGCAGGGCAGTCGCTTCGTGATCGCCCGCCTGAAATACGACGGCGGGGGAGACTGGTACAACGATCCCTCCAGTGAACTGAACATGCTGCGTTTCCTTCGCAAACACACGGATATCGACGTGGAAGTGCGGACGGAGGAATTCGTGGAAGTCGGAAGCGAGAGGCTGTTTTCCTATCCTTTCCTCTTCATGACGGGACATGGCAGCATCCGTCTCTCCGATCGTGAGGCTCGCAACCTGCGCGCCTACCTGGAGAACGGCGGCTTTCTTTACGTGGATGACGATTACGGCTTCGACAAGGCCTTCCGGCGGGAAATAAAAAAAGTGTTCCCCGACAAGGAACTCGTGGAACTGCCCTTCGACCACGGTATTTACAACGTGCATTTCGATTTCCCGAACGGACTGCCGAAGATACACGAGCACGACAAGAAGGCGCCGCAGGGCTTCGGCATGTTCCACGAAGGACGACTGGTGCTGTTCTATACCTATGAATCCAACCTGGCCGACGGCTGGGCCGATCCCGATGTGCACAAGAATCCGGAAGACGTGCGCCTCAAATCCCTGCAGATGGGATTGAATATCATCGTATGGGCGCTGACACAATGAGTTGACGCAATGAAAGGACACGAAATGCAGGACGAAGGAAAGCTGAGAAATTACAACGCGATCATGGACGCCCTGCGCGGGGTGCGCGCGCGCGAAGAGTCCGCCGCGCTGCGCCGGGCGCTGTTCCTCACCGTGGCGATGACGCTGGGTATCGTGCTCGTGGCTTCGGCGCTCGAGGCCCTGCTGTACCTCGATATTGCCGGACGTACCGTGTTGTTTTCCCTCGCGGCCGCGGGCGCGCTCGTCGCTGCCTCGGTGTTCCTGTTTCCCGCCCTCGCGCCGCGTTTCTCCGCCGCGCGCCGAAAGTCCGAGGACAGTGTCGCGCTCGAGGTCGGCGCACATTTCCCGCAGGTGAAGGATCGCCTGCTCAACGCCATGCAGGTGTTTCGCGAGATGCGCAAGGAAACGCATGTCGCCTGGTCGCCCGCGCTGGTGGACGCCGGATTCCGCGACGTGGCCGATGCTTTCGACCGCCTGGAT
>JAVVFP010000628.1:0-2012 GCA_032250495.1 Bacteroidota bacterium
CCCCTCACCGACGGCTTGGCCTGGTACCGCATCCGGTTCCGCATCCCCGCATCCATGCGGGACGACAGCCTGCTCCTTGTCATGAGCGGCGTGGACGACGCGGACGAAACCTTTCTCAACGGCGTGCTTGTCGGCAAGACGGGCGCCTTCCCACCCGGCTTCCGTTCCGAACTGCGATCGCTGCGCGTCTACCCGCTCCCCCGCTTCATCCGCGAGGAATACAACCTGCTCGCCGTCCGCGTGTATGATCACGGCGACCTCGGCGGCATCACCGGCAATATCCTGCGCATCGTGCGCGCGGACTCGATGCATCGCGTCCTTGACGAAATCGTCGACGCCCCCCGCGCAACGCCGCCGCACTTCATCTCCAACGGCGTCATGGTGTCCGCTCTCGACAGTGACAGCGGACGTGTGCTGTGGACCAGGCCGCACCCGTACGCGCGGCTGGACGCGGAACTCTCCACCGAACGCGTGCTCTCCCGCCTCGGCCTGACCCTGCAGAACGGGGACGAGACGCGTCCCTGGGTGCCGGACAGCTGCGGCTATCTCGGGGCAACGGGCATCTGCCACGGACGGGATGCGACGGGTATCGAGGTGTTCTGGTATCATCCCCTCGCAAGTACAGAGCGCGTGCTCGTCGCCGCCGTACGGCAGTCCGCGCAGGACGAACGCGAGCTCGGCCTGCACTTCGTCTTCGATCGTCCCTACTGGCGTTACGAGCAACGGAGCGCGGAGGAGGCCGGTGTGCGCATGACCTACCATATTCTCGCCTACAACTCCTGCTGCACCGAACTGGTCGACCGGGACATGGATGCCTTCCTCGCGCGCGGCGCGGACGCCTGGTCCCTCTCCGCAGAACGCGCGGCGCGCAGCGCCCGGCTGGCCTCGATGCGCTACCTCCCGGCATCCTTCTCGACGGATGAACGCCTGGTGTACCGGCGCGCCGTCGCATCCCTGCTCGCGGCGCAGGTGCGGGAAGGCGGCCTCGCCGCAGGACAGATTCTCACCGCCCTGCAACCGCCGCCGCGCGCGCGTTGCGTTCCCGCGGATCACCTGCTCGCGGCCGAAGCGCTGGCGGGAGCGGGCATGGCGGACGCGACCGAGCGCGCCCTGCGCTTCATCACCGGAGCGCAACACGGCCGGTATACGCTCTACGACGTCCTCGGCACCGAGCGCGGCGTCGGTTTCCCCTACCTCGTCTCGCCGGCACCGTATTTCGGGACAGGGTCGGAATGGACCTGGGAACGGCCCGATGACGCCGAGCTGCGCTACGACGGCATGCCGCGTTACATTCTCGCCGTCGAGGCCCTGCGCGCGGAACGCAAGCGGCAGGCCCTGACCTCCGGAAGTACCTTCTCCGACAGCAGCTTCCTCGTACCCTACTGGGAAGCACTGTCCGCCCGCGTGGCCGATGTCATCATGTACCGCCTGGACTCCGCCGGTTTCGTCATGCAGGACGCGAGTCCCTGGGGCAGCGGCCTGTCGGATCTCCCCAATCCGTGGACCACGCTGCTCGCGGCGCGCGCGCTCCGTCTCGCGGCGGGGTACGCGGATGCGCTGGGACATGAGCTCAAGCGCTTCCTCTACGCGCAGGCCGCCGATCGCGCGGAAGTCGCCCTGCGGAAACTGGCGGCCGACATCCTCTCACTCGACGCGGCGGAAGAACTGACCGGACTGCAACGGCGCTTCTTCCATCCGTTCATGTGTGATGCCGTCAGCAACGGACTTTTCCCCCGCGGGAGCGTCGAAGCCGCGCTGGTGCTCGACATCGTCGAACGCGGCTATGCCATCGAGGACATGGAAGGACATTACAGCGCGGAGCCGGGTGGGGACTGGTATGCACGCCAGGCCCGGCCGCAGATCACCCTCCGGCTCGCCCGCGCCTACGCCGCGAACGGCAACCTCTCCCGCGCGGAGGAATTGTTCCGCATCGTCACCGTCGCCGCCGCCGCGCGCGATGGCCTGCTCCCCGAACTGATCGAACCCGTATCCGGCAACAGCTATGGGGGACT
>JAVVFP010000047.1:0-11609 GCA_032250495.1 Bacteroidota bacterium
ATGATGACCAGGCCGCCGGCCTCCTTCACGCCGGGACCGAGCTTGATATCCGTCCCTCGTCCCGCCATGTTCGTCGCAATGGTCACCGCACCGGGGAGTCCTGCATTGGCGACGATTTCCGCCTCGCGACGGTGCTGCTTGGCATTGAGCACGTTATGCGGCACGCCGCGGCGCTTGAGCATGCGTGATAGCGTCTCGGAGACTTCCACACTCGTTGTACCCACGAGCGTGGGCTGCCTGTTTTCACGATTTTCTTCAATGAAATCGATGACCGCGTTGTATTTCTCACGCCGGGTCCTGTAAATGTGGTCCTCCTGGTCGTCGCGGACGATGGGACGGTTGGTGGGAATGACGACCACGTCGAGTTTGTAGATCTCGTAGAACTCCCCCGCCTCGGTTTCCGCGGTACCGGTCATGCCTGCGAGCTTGTTGTACAGGCGGAAGTAATTCTGCAAGGTGATGGTCGCCAGCGTCTGCGTGTCGCCTTCCACCTTCACGTTTTCCTTCGCCTCGATGGCCTGGTGCAGTCCCTCCGAGTAACGGCGGCCGGGAAGAATGCGGCCGGTGAAGGTGTCGACGATCATGATCTTTCCGTCCTGCACGACGTATTCGACGTCCTTTTCATACAGGCAGTAGGCCTTCAGGAGCTGAAGAACGGTATGGATGCGATCGCTGCGCTCGGCGTAGATCTGCTGCAGCTTGTCTTTTTCCTTCTGCAGGGTTTTCGCATCGAGGCCCTGTCCTTCCAGCGCGCTGAGTTCGGCCGCGATGTCGGGCAGGATGAAGAAATCGACTTCCTCCTGCGAAGGGGCGAGAAACTCCCGTCCCTTGTCCGTCAGATCAACGACGTAGGTCTTCTCGTCGATGGCGAAGTACAGTTCATCGATGATTTCGGGCATGCGACGCGCGTTGTCGGCGCGATAAATATTCTCGGTGCGCTGCATCAGCGTCTCGTTCTCCGGGTCGCTGAGGATTTTCAGCAGGCGCTTGTTCTTCGGCAGTCCGCGCTGTGCCCTGTATATGAGCACGCCGGCTTCCTCGCGCTTGCCCTCTTTCATCAGACGCTCCGCTTCGGCAAGGATTTTCGCGATGAAGGCGTTCTGCGCGTTGACCAGGCGGTCGACGCGGGGCTTCATCTCATCGAACTTGTGATCGGTCGTCCCGACGGGACCGCTGATGATGAGCGGCGTGCGGGCCTCGTCGATGAGGACGGAATCGACCTCGTCGACGATGGCGTAATTGTGCGGTCGCTGCACCATCTCGGAGGAATCGATCACCATGTTGTCGCGCAGGTAATCGAAGCCGAATTCGTTGTTCGTGCCGTAGGTGATGTCCTTGCTGTAGATCTCGCGTCGCTGCTGCGGACTCATTTCGTTCTGAATGCAGCCGATGCTCAGGCCGTGGAAGGTGAATACCGGGGACATCCATTCGCTGTCACGCCGGGCGAGGTAGTCGTTGACCGTGACGATATGTACGCCCTTGCCGGGGAGGGCGTTGAGGTAGATCGGCAGTGTGGCCACGAGCGTTTTTCCCTCACCGGTCGCCATCTCGGCGATATTGCCGTTGTGCAGCGTGATGCCGCCGATCAGCTGCACGTCGAACGGAATCATGTTCCATGTCATCTTGCTGTCGACCACGTCGTATTCGTGTCCGATCAGGCGGCGACACGTGTCCTTGACGACCGCATAGGCTTCGGGGAGGATTTCGTCGAGCACTTCCTCGATGGTTTCCTTGAGTTCATCCCGCAGTTTTTCCTGCCGGTCGTGCAGCGCCTCCCTGTCCGCATCGCCGGCATCCTCGGTGAGCTGCCGCGTGATTTCCGCGATCTCGTTCTCGACCTCCTGCGTCGCTTCGCGGATACGGTCCCTGAACTCCTGCGTCTTGCCGCGCAACTCGTCGTCACTGAGCTTCTGCAGGGATTCATATTTTTCATTGATCTCTTCGACGATGGGGTATATCGTCTTCAGGTCGCGCTCGTGCTTGCTGCCGCCGAAGAGTTTGGATACAATATTCAGCATGGTTCCTCTGGAAATTCGATGTTGTGAAATACCGGGAAATACGGGTGTACTGCGGCTCAGGAAACCGTCGGTGCCCGTATCGGGCGCAGCCGCCGGAGGGGAAGCTGCGCGATACGGTATTCCATTGTGATCGCGGTGCCGCGCGGCGCCGCGACATTGCACGCGGGAATGCCGCTGCCGAGTGTCCCTGTGACAGGGACGCGAAGCTCGCCGTGATTGCGTGTCGTGTTCAGGTGTACCGCGGGCAACGCGGCCTCGAGCAGAGGACGCAGGACGCCTGTTTCCGGTCTCTGCAGGATGGCGGGATCCGCCTGCAGCGCGGCCGTACAGAGGAGGGAGAACGTGAAAACAAATCCTGTCATACCCTGCCGCTTCGAGGACAAACAAACATCCAAATTACACGATTTGAGAGGGGGAAACAAGAACGCGTCAGGGCAGAACGCCCGCCTCCTTCAGCTGCCGTGTCAGGTCACGCGTGGCAAGATTATCCCATTCCCACTCCGCGCGGAAATCGCGTACGAAATGGAGCTTCCCGTAGGTTTCCGGCCGCTTTTCTTCGTAGCCGCGGGCGGTGGAAGCAACTGAAACCCAGTGAAGGTGCGCGGGATAATCGACGTCGTGGTAGACCGCGGCGAAGCCGGCCGGCGGCAGCGACGCGCCGTCGGCGAACAGGGCGCGGGGAAGACGGATGGTGAAAAGAAATTGCTGGAACGCGACGGGAATCCGCTGCATGTCCACGGAAATGGCTGCCCCGTGCTCGCCGGCAAGCTTCGCGCCCCGCAGCTCGACGACGGGACCGTGCGCTTCCCCGTCCCCCATGAGCAGCACGAGGCCGAACTGCGTGTTCGGGGAGTATTGCTGCGCACTGCCGCCCGGCCGTAGCCGCGTGTTCCTGCTCAGGTCGAAATACAGCGCCGCGTAGTCGCTGGAATCAGCGTCCGTGTTGTACAGCAACCTGTCGTCATGGACACGCAGGGCGAGCACGACTTCCGCGCTGTCATAGCGCCCGGAAACGGAAATGCTGCAGTCCTCGGGACCATGCCAGCTGCTGCCGCCGCGCACGATCATCAGTGCCGATTCGTCGCCGACTTCGGCGGGAAGCGGCTTCGGAAGCTCTACCCCGTCAGGGAACACCGGCAGATCGTAGTACCTGTGGCGAAGGAAGCTGCGCTTGGTGTTGGCGCCGAAAAAATGCTCGTCGATGAGCTGCGTCCGATAGTCCCGGGTGCGTTCCCATGCCACCCCGGTCTCCCTGCCGCGGTAGGACATGCGGTCCGTGCCCCATTCGTCGACCCGCTGGAATACATGGTCGCGCACCGCGTAGCCCGTCATGCGCCACCCGAAGTCCCCGGTCTTCTCCGTGACCAGCGCCCTGCCCCGCTCTATAGAAAAACCCACTTCGATGGGTTCGAGCACGAAATGTCGTTCCAGCACCTGCACCCGGCGAAACCCGGCGCCGTCGTTGACGAAGAAATGCACCTGCATTTCCCGGGACCGGGCGTTCTCCGCACGCGTGGAAAGCACTACGTCCATGCCGTCGTCGCCGCTGTAATCGCCAACGTCGAAACCGTATATCTTGCAGTTCGCCGGGAGTTTTGATAGAATGGTCTGGATTTTTTCCGGCGAGAATATTTTCTCCAGCGCCCGGGAAAAACCCGGGAATTCCAGGCTGTCCCCTTCCACTGCTGCCGGCAGAGCAGGAAGGTGGAAAGTTATGGAGCCGGGATGCGAATGCGTCCCCGATATTCCCGCCGAAGCGGAAAGAACCATTACGGCCAACAGGAATTGTATGAAACTGCGCATGTATCTATGGATTGTCATTGTCTTCACCTTGCTTCCCGGCGCGGACGCCGCGGGACAGTCGAAATCCTCAACCGCGGCGCGGCAGCTGTCCTCTGCCATCGACGCCGCACTGGAAAATGATCTCTTCGCGCACACCCTGGCCGCAGTGGAAGTGACCGACCTTCGAAGCGGAAAAACCGTGTACTCGCGAAACGCGCAACTGCTGCTTCGTCCGGCCTCCAACGCCAAGCTGGTGACATCCGCCGCCGTGGTGCTCGGCGTGGACAGCGCCTACCGATTCAGGACATTGCTGGCCGCTGCCGACAGCAGCTTGCGCCTCCTCGTCTGTACCGGTGGCGCAGACCCGCTGCTGACTTCACAAGATATTCAAAAACTCGCGGAATCCGCATATGCCGCCGGCGTGCGCGAAGTGGATACGCTGCTGCTCGACAACTCGCTGCTTGACAGCTCGCCCCTCGAGAACAGTTTCTATGGCGCAGGATGGATGTGGGACGATGAGAGCGACCCTTTCATGCCCTACCTCTCTGCGTTTCCCGTCGACCGAAACACCATAACGCTTCACTTGAAGTCCCCCACACAACATGGTGAACCCGTAAGGTTTAGCGTTCTGCCTTCAAGCAATCTCATTCACGTGGAGAATAATGCGCGCAGCGGCGCACGCAGCGATCTGCATGTGGAGAAGCTGCCGCGGAGCAATACCATATTGCTTCGCGGAACGCTCGCGGCGGGACGGCGTGTCACGCGGCGAGTGAGCATGTGGAGACCGCCGGAGCTTTTCGCGGATTTGCTGCTCGCAGCCCTGCGCGTCGCGGGAGTACGCGTCGACAGTGCGAGAGTGATCTCCGGTAGCCTGCGAAACCCGACACTGCCGCTCGGAGAGATCGCGCATCCTCTGGAAAAGGTGCTGGAGAAGATGAACAAGGACAGCGACAACCTCTGCGCCG
Organism: Bacteroidota bacterium; assembly: GCA_032250495.1. Classification (GTDB taxonomy): domain Bacteria; phylum Bacteroidota; class Ignavibacteria; order SZUA-365; family SZUA-365; genus BM516. Next base: position 4,766 of record JAVVFP010000047.1, read on the forward strand.
AGTCCGCCCTTCGCGTGCTGGGGGCGCAGGGGAAATCCCTGGGGGCGCAGGGGAAATCCCGCGGCGTGACAGCCGGGGACGGTCTGGCGGCCGCGGAACAAATTCTTCGTCGCGCGGGTGTCGAGACAGAGAATCTGCATCTCCGCGACGGCTCGGGAATTTCCTTCTACAACCTCCTCACCGCCCGTTCGCTGTCTTCCCTGCTCGCGGTCATGGCTGCGCACCCGCGTTTTCCGCGTTTCCGCGCCTCCCTCTCCATCGCGGGCGGAGACGGAACGCTGGCGCGACGGATGACAGGAATCGAGAAGGGCGCTTTCTTCCGCGGAAAGACCGGAACGGTCAGCGGCGTAAGCGCCCTCTCAGGATACGCACAGGCGCCCGGTGGGCGCCTGCTGGGGGTTGTCATGCTGATGCAAAATTTTCACGGCAGGCACAAGCCGTACCGGGACGTGCAGGATGAAATCGTTCGCCACTGCATCGTCTACAGTGGCGACGCAAACTAGTTCTACACCGCTTCGATCAGTGTTTTGTACTCTGTTTTCCCGTCCTTGATGAACTCGTCAACAATGCGGTTGATGAGCTGCTCGGTAATTTCGTCCGAATCGTCCTCCAGTCCGTCGTACTCTTCCATGGAATCACAGAAATATACTTCGTTGAAGGTGTTCGGACGCGTTTTGCTTTCGAAAACCGAGTAGGTCTTCCCCCGTTCGTTCACGAGGTAATTTTTCAGTTCGCGGACGGTTTCCAGGTACTCCTCCCGCTTTTCCTCGATGATCGGGTAGGATATGGAAAAGATGACTTTGGGCATTACGCCTCCATGCTGTCGGATCGTGAATTGCTTTTGGTGAATCTTTTCTTGCTCGATTACGACCTCCGGCGATCTCCGCCGCCACGACGATCTCCGCCGCCACGACGATCTCCGCCACCACGACGATCTCCGCCTCGACTGCGATTATCTTCCTCCTTCTCCTCGTACCCTTCGGGGGGCTCCATCAGCGCCTTGCGGCTCAGAACCATCTTCCCGTTGTCCTCGAGGCGAAGCAGTTTCACGGTCACCATGTCGCCGACCTTCAGGACTTCATCGACGGAATTGATCCGGCGAAAATCGATCTGCGAAATGTGCAGCAGGCCTTCCTTGCCCGGAATGATCTCGACGAACGCGCCGAATTCTGCGATGCGCTTGACCGGACCGGTATAGATTTCACCGGGCTCGGGCACGGCCGTGATGCGTTTGATCATTTCCACTGCGGCCGCGCTGTTCTCGGCGTTCACGGCGGCGATGATCACGCGCCCGTCATCTTCGATCTTGATTTCAGCACCGCTCTCTGCGACGATGCTCTTGATGGTCTTTCCGCCCGGTCCAATCACGGCACCGATCATGTCCACCGGCACGTACATGGTGGTCAGGCGAGGTGCGTACTTCGAGAGGTCCTCGCGTGCACCGCCGATGGTCTCTTCCATGCGGTCGAGGATATGCATGCGGGCTTCCCGCGCCTGTTCGAGGGCGCGTTCCATGATTTCGAAGTCGATACCCTTGATCTTGATGTCCATTTGATAGGCATTGATGCCATCGCGTGTACCGGCGACCTTGAAGTCCATGTCGCCGAGATGATCCTCGTTGCCGAGAATATCGGTGAGCACGGCGACCTTGTCGTCTTCCTTGATCAGTCCCATCGCCACGCCGGCGACCGCCTTCTTGAAGGGCACGCCCGCGTCCATCAGTGCCATCGAACCGCTGCACACCGTCGCCATGGACGAGGAGCCGTTGGATTCGAGGATGTCGCAGAGCAGGCGGATGGTGTACGGAAAATCTTCGTCGGACGGCAGCATGTTCTTCAGCGCACGTTCTGCGAGGTTGCCGTGCCCGATCTCGCGGCGGCTGGTGAAACCGAAACGGCCGGCTTCGCCGACGGAGAACGGCGGGAAGTTGTAATGCAGCATGAAACGCTTGCGGGATTCTTCCCGGAGTCCGTCGATGATCTGTTCGTCGGACTTGGTGCCGAGGGTACAGCTCATGAGGGCCTGTGTTTCGCCGCGGGTGAACAGGGCGGATCCATGCGCGCGTGGCAGGATGCCGACTTCGGAGGAAATCGGGCGCACCTCGGTGAGCGTGCGGCCGTCGAGTCGCTGTCCCTTCTCGAGAATGGTCTGCCGCATGGCGATCTTCTCGTAGTCGTGGATGATGTTCTTGATCAGCTTCTCCTGCTCGGGGTAATCCTCGGCGAGGGCCTCCTGAATCTCGTCGTACACGGCCTTGGTGGCGTCGGCGCGTTCTTCCTTCGCCATCACGGTCTCGGCCATTTCCACCAGACGGTCCCAGCACATGTCCTTGATACGTTCCTCGATGCCCTCCGGCAGTTCGAGGCTCTCGACTTCCATGGCCGGCTTTCCCGCTTCCGCGGCGAATTCCGAGATGGCGTTGCAGATGTCGGCGATATGCCGGTGGCCGAATTCCAGCGCGGCCAGCATGTCCGCTTCGGAAATCTCCTTCGCTTCGCCTTCCACCATGAGAAGGGAGTCCACGGTACCTGCGATCACGACCTCGAGATCGGCGTCGCTCCGCTCCGAGAAGGTCGGATTGATGATGAATTCACCGCCGACGCGCGCCACGCGCACTTCCGCGATCGGTCCTTCAAACGGCGCGCCGGCGATCATCAGCGCGGCAGAGGCCGCCGTCGCTGCGAGCACGTCTCCGTCGTTCTCCTGGTCGCTCGAGTACACCGAGGCCACGATCTGCACTTCGTTCCGGTAATTGTCCGCGAACATGGGACGAATCGGCCGGTCGATCAGGCGTGCGGAGAGTACTTCCTTTTCGGAAGGTTTCCCTTCGCGCTTGAAAAAGCCACCGGGAATTTTTCCGGCAGCGGAGGTCTTTTCGCGATACTCGCAGCTCAGGGGAAAAAAGTCTATCCCTTCACGCAGTCCGGCGAGGACGACGGTGGCGAGGACCATGGTGTCACCGTATGTGATCATCACCGATCCGCTCGCCTGGCGGGCGAAACGACCGGTTTCCATTGTGAGCGTCTTGTCGCCCAGATCCAATTGTTTTGTCGTTACCATAATATTCTCTTCTCTCAATATAATCCCAGTCAAAATCTGCCCGCTCTTATTTGCGGAGCTCAAGGTCCTTCACGATGGCGCGGTAGCGGTTCATGTCCACCTTCTGCAGGTATGCCAGCAGGCGACGGCGCTTGCCGACCATTTTCAGCAGGCCACGCCGGCTGTGGTGGTCTTTCTTGTTCACATCGAAATGCGAAGAGAGCTGATTGATTGTTGCGGTCAGAATGGCGATCTGAACCTCGGGCTTGCCGCTGTCCTTCTCATGGGCGCCGAATTTCTGAACGAGTTCATTTTTGCGTTCTTTTGTCAGTGGCATGGGAATTACTCCTTGGGAAAATTGAATTGTTCCTTGCTGTATTCTCTGTCATTCTTTTCCAGCAGCTCTTTTGCATAGACGATGTCCGTACGGATCTGTGCGGACAGCTGCTCTCTGTTTTCGAAGCGGATCTCGTCACGGAGACGGTCGAGCAATGCGATATGCATTTTCCGTCCGTACAAATCGCCCGAAGTAATAAAAATATGAACTTCCACGGAAATATGCATCTGTTTTGATACCGTCGGCCGTCTGCCGATGTTCATGATGCCGTCGTGGGTTTCATCGCCGGTGTTCACCGCCACGATGTACACGCCGTTCTTCGGGAGCAGTTTATTCTCCGCGGAGAGCTCGAGATTGGCCGTGGGAAAGCCCAGGGATCGGCCGAGACCTTCTCCCCGCATCACCACGCCGCTCATCGTGTACGGGCGGCCGAGAAAGCGGGTCGCCTGCCGGACGCGTCCTTCGGTCAACGCGTTGCGGACGGCGGTACTGGAGACTTTGACGCCGTCGAGCAGCATCTCTCCAACCACCGTCACCTGCACGCCGTGCCTGGCGCCGTATGTCTGCAATGCCGGCGCGGTACCGCTGCGGCCGCGTCCGAAGGCGTGATCGACGCCGACGACGACGTGTCGCGCCTGGAGTCTGCGGACGATATACTCTTCGAAAAAAGTCTCCGCGTCGAGTATGGACAGGTCCCGCGTGAACGGCAGCACGATGCAGGCGTCCAGTCCGGTGTTTTCCAGCAGCGCGATGCGCTCATCAACGGTGGTCAGCAGGTAGGTCGGATCGCCGTGCCTGCCGATGACTTCGCGCGGATGGGGATCGAACGTCATGAGGACGGCCCGCTGGCCGGACGCATGCGCCGTCTCCACGGTGCGCTGAATGATTTTCCTGTGTCCGCGGTGCACCCCGTCGAAGGTTCCGAGCGTCAGGGCGACGCCGGGACCGTGCGGGAAGTCGTCAAGACTCCTGGCGACCAGCATCCGCGTTCTCCTTTCCCGGCAGCGAAATGCCGATCGCAAGCGCTTCGGTCACGATGGCGTCGATGCTCCACGCTTCGTCCGCGAGAAAGCTTCCGATGGCAGTGCGCCGCAGCGCCGTCAGGTACGCCCCGCAGCCGAGGTCCTGCCCCAGATCATGCGCCAGCGTCCGCACGTACGTGCCTTTCGAGCATGTAACGCGAAACTCGACGTCCGGGACGGCGACGTCGGTGATATCGAAACGTTCCACGTGCACGACACGCGGCTTGCGTTCGACTTCCCTGCCTTTGCGTGCGAGCGCGTACAGGCGTTTTCCGTCCACTTTCACTGCGGAATACATGGGGGGCAGCTGCTCGATGTCCCCGGTGTACTGTTGCGCCGCGCGGCGCACATCGTCGAGATCGACATCGCCGACCGGGCGATGCTGTTCCTCCGGGGTTTCCGCATCATAGCTTGGCGTCACCGCACCGAGGCGCATGCTGCCCTCGTAGCGCTTGACCAGGGCCTGAAAGGTGTCGATGCTTTTCGTCATGGGACCGGAACAGAGTATGAGCAGTCCCGTCGCCATCGGGTCGAGCGTCCCCGCATGTCCCACTTTCCGGACGCGCAGCGTGCCCCGGACTTTCTTGACGACGTCGAAGGAAGTCCAGCCCCTGGGCTTGTCCACCAGCAGAACGCCCCCGGCGGGCGCGCGAAACTGTTCGATGGTATTGAGTCCCTGCGACACCGTCAACGCTGGTCTTCATCCTCGTGGATTTTTCGTATGAGTTCCTCGAGGCGTTCGACCTTGTCGAGTGTCTGGTCGATGTAAAACCGCAGCTCGGGCGTAAATTTCAACCGCACGCTCTTCCCCACTGCCATGCGGATCTCACGCGCATGCCCGTCGAGAAAGGCAAGCACGTCCTCGTCACTTTTTCCCGAATGGAAATGGCTGACATAGATCTTCGCGATGCGCAGGTCCGGCGTCATCATGACATCGGTCACCGTCAGAAGGCCGTAGCCATCGGTTTCGATATCCCTTGTGAGGGTATCGCTGATCTGTTGCTTGATCAGCTGCGCGACACGTTCGGTACGTATGGACATCTCTTACTTCTGCGCCTGGTCCAGGGATCGTTTCACTTCCACCTGCTCGAAGGACTCGATGACGTCACCGACCTTGATGTCGTTGTACCCGAGCAGGCTGACGCCGCATTCGAAACCGCTGTCGACCTCACGGACATCGTCCTTGAAGCGCTTGAGCGAATCGATGCCGCCGGTGAACATGACGATACCGTCACGGAGCAGGCGGACGCGGCTGTTGCGCGTAATCTTGCCGTCCTGTACGTAACAGCCCGCGATGACGCCGACCTTGGAAATCTTGAAGACTTCGCGTACGAGCACGGTCGCGGTGACCTTCTCGCTGATTTCCGGGCGCAGCATGCCTTCGAGCGCGTTTTTGACATCCTCGATCGCATCGTAGATGATTTCATACATGCGGATGTCCACGTCTTCGGTCTCGGCGAGTTTGCGCGCGTTGAGATTGGGGCGCACGCGGAAGCCGATGATGATGGCGTTGGATGCGCTCGCGAGCAGCACGTCGGACTCGGAGATGGCGCCCACGTTCTTGTGGATGACGTGGATGCGCACTTCCTCGTTTGAGAGCTTGAGCAGCGAATCGGAAAGCGCCTCGACGGAGCCGTCCACGTCGCCCTTGACGACGATGGGAAGGTCCTGCACGCCGCCGAGCTTGATCTGTGCGGAGATATCGTCCAGCGTCGTGCGGCGCACGCTGCGGAAATCGCTCTCGCGCTTGATCTGCTGTCGGGTCGAGGCGATCTCGCGCGCCTTGCGCTCTGTTTCGACCACGACGAAGTTGTCACCCGCCTGCGGGGGACCGTTGAAGCCGAGTACCTGCACGGGCGTGGCCGGCGTGGCCTCATCGACGCGGTTTCCGCGTTCGTCGAGCAGGGCACGGACGCGTCCGTACTCATTCCCGGCGACGAAGGTGTCGCCGACGAGCAGCGTACCCTTCTGCACGAGAACGGTCGCGACGATACCCTTGCCCTTGTCGAGCTCGGATTCGATGACGGTACCGCGCGCTTCGCGATTGGGATTCGCTTTGAGTTCCAGGATATCGGCTTCGAGACTGAGCCGGTCGAGCAGATCCTCGACGTTGAGTCCCTCCTTGGCGGAGAGTTCGACGCAGCCGTACTTGCCTCCCCAGGACTCGACGAGGATGTTCCTGTCGGCGAGCTGCTGCCTGATGCGCTCGGGATTGGCCTCGGGCTTGTCGATCTTGTTGATGGCCACCACGATGGGCACTTTCGCCGCCTGTGCGTGACTGATGGCCTCGATGGTCTGCGGCATGACGCTGTCGTCCGCCGCCACCACCAGCACCACGATATCGGTGACCTGCGCACCGCGTGCACGCATGGCGGTGAATGCCTCGTGACCCGGTGTGTCGAGGAAGGTCAGTTTGCGCTGATTTTCCAGCGTCACCGTGTACGCG
>JAVVFP010000629.1:0-2006 GCA_032250495.1 Bacteroidota bacterium
GGAAAAGCATCAGCGCGGTGACCGTGACGAAAAACCAGCCCTTCGCCGTACTGAGCATCGAGCGCGTCTCCTCGCTGTAGAAGGCGTCGAAGAGGAGCATGTCGGAAAACAGTATCCACAGGGCGCTCGCGAGAAAATAGATGAGCGGGATACGCCACTCGGCATACAGCGTCCGGGAAAGTTTCATGGGCTTCTCCACAGCGGCCTTTTCCATCATTAGCACAGAATGGAGAAAAGATACAAAGAAAATGCCCCCGATGGCAGCCCGAATGCGCTCGCGGACGCGGCCGCGTTGCTTGTTCTTCCGCGTCAGTGCTGTACGAGTATGCGCATGGTTGCGGTGCCGCCGGTGTAGGTCGCCGTCAGCAGGTAGAGACCGGACGGCAGGTCTCCGGTGCCGAGGGCGACGGGCTGCGCACCGCGCGCCAGCTCCCGGGTCTGGCTGCCCGCGAGCCTGCCGCAGCGGTCGTAGAGACGGAAAACGGTTCTCATCGGCGACGGGGCATGACAGTGCAGGATCAGCGTGGCGTCGGCGGGCTGGGGATAGGCAGGACCCAGCCGGAACTCCGCAGGGAACTGCTGATCGGTCGATGTCCGGGCCTCGAGGCGCAGCAGGCGCGCCATGCCGGGAGCGACGTCGACACAGACCTGTCCCCCCGGATACGAAAGCGACGCCGTTTGCGTATCGAGCGTGTCCCCGCTGCGCACGTCGATGACGCGCCAGCGCTCCCTTCCCTCCGGTCCCGCCCCGAGGCCCGCGGTGATGCGCCTGCGCTCCTCCGCGCGTACGCGCCTGTTGACCAGCATCACGTATTGCAGCGAATCACTGCCCGCGGGGGGCGTGAAAGCGGCCGCCTCCACGTAGCAGGCGTCGTCCGCGTCCCTTCCTCCCGGTCCGTCCGCCACCACGCGCATGAGCAGCGGTCCAGGGAGTACGCCGAGGGCATGGTCGTCGACGCTCCAGGCATTGCGCCAGGTGAGCGGGTACAGCGTGTCGCCCAGCTGACGCAGGGCACCGCGGTTAAAGGCACGGAGACTGTCCCAGCTGCGCTCGCCGTAGCTGTTGACGCTGCCCATGCAGTGATCGAAGGTCAGGAAGCCGCGCGCTCCGACATTTTCTCCGTCGGTGGTATCCGCGCCCGGCGTGCTTCCGAAGAGGTAATACACGATGCCTTTCGCCCCGTAGGCCAGGTGCAGGTTCACCTGCATGCGCATTTCGCGCAGCGTCGGTTCACGCGTCCACACGGGATCGCCGGACGGAAAGCCGTGCGGGTCGTTGTCGCGGAAGCCGTAGGCGTGATTCTGTATGACGGGAATCCACTCCCCTGCCGGAGCGAGGTCGGCACGCAGGCGCGCGTAGGCGGCGAGCAGATCGATCATCTGTCCGGTGGACGGGAAGCAGGCTTCGCGCGCATACTGCTCATCGTAATAGTCCGCCGACCACGGGAGGGCCGCACGTCGCATCATGTCACATTTCTCGAGCGGGAACGGGTAGGCGTACACCGACTGCAGTGCCGTGCGGAAACCCGCCGTGAACGTCCGGAGATTCGCGTGTCCCATGGCACCGGAGCCATAGAGAAAGGTGGTCGTTGCTCCCCCGGAGCGCGCCCGCACCATGCTGCTGACCAGTCCGGCGGAAGCGAAATTGCCGGTGTTGCCGACGCTTTCCTGCAGGCTGATAAACAGCGGCCGCGGCGGATCCGCGTTCCCGCAGAGCGTGTCGATATGACGAGCGAGGAATTCGAGAGGCGTGGGATGCCAGGTGGAGGGCAGGGCCGGGTGGCCGGGATTGAACAGGGCGAAGGACTTGCCGCTGCTGAGTGCCATGGCGTCGAGGTAAATGACGGGACGACGGGGATCGGCGGGCATGTATTCAATGCGCCAGGGCAGCCGGCGCTCGCCGGGTTCGACCACGATCACCGCACCGACATTCATCCCGTGCCAGGGCATGGCGGTGTCCGCTCGCGCCATCAGATCCCGCTCGACATGGACCGCGCCGCTCTCGC
>JAVVFP010000048.1:0-11564 GCA_032250495.1 Bacteroidota bacterium
CCCTGTTCCCTGACTCAATTCCTCCCGCCGTCCCATCGGGTCTGCATGCCGCGGTCGATTCCAGCGGTGTGCTGCGCCTGGCATGGTCACCGAACACGGAGGCGGATCTGCAGGGATACCGCGTGTTCTATGCAAACGATCCCACGCATGAGTTCCAGCAGCTGACCACGAAAATCACGACGGACACCCTGTTCGTGGACACGCTGACACTGAAGACGCTGTCCGAGGAAATTTATTACAAGCTGACGGCGCTCGATTACAATTTCAATCATTCACCGTTCACCGAAGCCCTGATGGTGGAGAAGCCGGATATCGTTCCGCCTTCTCCGCCGCTCATCCACGCGGTCGAAGCCATGTCGCACGGTGTGCGCGTCTCCTGGCATCGCAGTCCGACATCGGACGCCGCGGCGCATCTCATTCTCCGTCGCCCGGTTTCCGGGGGCGCGTGGGTGCCGCTCGATTCCCTCGTCAGCGCGTCCGTGACATCGTTCGCGGACACGACCTTGCAGGGCACGGCGCTGTACGAGTATGCGCTCCGCGCATACGACGATGACGGACTCCCCTCGCCTCTGAGCAATGTCGTGCGCGCCCGCGCGCTATCCCCGGTGCGCTACGCGGCACCTGACAACGCAGTCGGGATCTGGGACGCCGAGCGGCAGGAGATCCGCCTGCGCTGGTCCTTCGAAGGTCCCCCGTGCCGTTTCATGGTCTACCGCACGGAAGGAACGGCCCCGGCGCGCCTGTACCGCGCGGTGGACGAAGGTGCCCTGCGCTTCGAGGACCGTGCTGTTCCCCCGGGTACCTACCGCTACGCGATCAAGGCGGTGTACCCGGACGGTGGAGAATCGGCGCTCAGTTATACGCCCGCGGTGACGGTGCCGTAAGCGCGGGACGGCAAACTGCGCGTTTTCGGTCACGGACTCAGTAGCGGTAGATGGCTGCGCATTCGCTGCCGCTCGGCAGCTCTTTTTTCGGCAGCGCGAACACGAGTCCCCCGTTGAGCAACGCATGCACGGCTGCTGCGTTGAGGAGGTCCTCGCTGTCCTTCGATGCCGTTTCCGTGCGCAGTACCTCTCCGTTGCGCGGTGAAAACACGCCGGGCACATGCTCGCCTTCGGCGACGAACAGCGTATCGACACGCCCGAAATACGCATCAGGGAGCACCTGCGTTATGTCGTCAGACACTTTTTCCGTACCGGAAAGCGCCTGGAAGCGCTGCACCGCCTTCTCACGTTTCTGCTGGTACCACGGAGCGACGATTTCCCACGCGCGCGCATGCAGCTCCTTCGGTTTGATGTCGTCGGGATTTCCCTTTATCCCTGCCTCGAGCAGATGCGGATAGGAATTCGCCTCCTCGTAGATCGCCATCAGGTAATCGACACTGGCCAGTACGAGTGGAGCCTGTTCCTGTCCGAGCGCCCGCCGCAGTCCGCTGTCGATCTGGTGGAAATACCGCAGTATCATGTCCTTCCCGTATCCGTCCGATTCCTGTCCATGAAACACCGCGTTGCGCTGTCCCGCTCCGCCGGCGGCGCCGGTGTGATATTGCAGATGGCGGGAGGAGTACTCGTGTCCCAGTGCGTCCGCCAGGTTCTCCGGCAGTCCTTCGGGATGGATTTCCTCGACCGACGTGCGGCTGCCTGTAAGCAGTCGTACCTTGTTCTGGCTTACGGCGAGAATGTAGAAGCGTCCGTCGCCCGTGAAAACGGGGAGGAGGGGCTTGACGTGAAAGCGCTGCCCGACGACCACTTCCTCTGCGAACGGAAGAGCGACGCGGTAGGTGTCGAAATAGTCGGGTGAGAAGAAGAGGGCCAGTCCATCGCTCTGATGACGCCAGAAATCGTTGTCATCCTCGAGTCCGCGTGCCTGTTCGACGAGTTCCATCGCCACGTCATCGTCGGGATACAGCGTGGCGATCTCCGACTCGGCTTTTTTGAGGAGATTGCGAAAGCGGATGGGGTCCTGCTGCGCCTCCGCCCAGCTGCGGTGCGTCGGCATATAGAGGGAGACGCAAGGTTCTTCGTGGCGTTCCGCAAGCGGTTTCAATTCGTTCAGCGTCATGATATCCATAGAATTTCTCCAGTTGTTCATTGGCATCGTTGTGCACCCTGCACATCACCTCCCCGCCGTCGCCGATCGCGTACAAATGACATATATATAGTATGTCTCAGGCAGCGCGAATGCAAGTCCTACCGTAATCCATGTCGCCTCCCGGATTCCATGTCGCCTCCCGGCGCGTTCCACCATGGAGGGCGTCAGGCGATGGATTGCTTTCTGCAGCGCCATGCTCTATTTTTTCAGGTGCGCATGGTACGCTGTCCCATGTATTTCAACCGCCGCTTCCGGAGTTCACTCATGCCTGTCGACCGAATATCGCATCCTCCGCATGTTCATGGGAGCACGGCGTGGCTTCCTGCCATCGCCGCCGTTCTTTTTTTTCTGCAATGTGCACCGGCTGCGCAGGCGCAGTCGCTGCCGCAGGCGTATTCCGGTGATGTCGCGGAAATCATCGGTCGCGTCTCGCAGGATACGCTCATGCGCCGCGTGCGAGAGCTCTGCGGCGTCGACGCGATCACGGTCGACGGAATTCCGCTGCACATCACGAATCGCAAGGACGGCTTCGGCTCGGAGGGAAATGATCTCGCGGCCGATTACCTCGCAGCCGTGCTCACACGCTACGGACTCGGCACGCATTCCCAGCGATTTGAGGATCGCGGTCGCAACATCATCGGCGTGCAGCATGGAAGCGGAGGCGCGGGCGGAAAGTACATCATCTGCGCGCACTATGACGCGGCGGTGTTCGGCTTTCCCGGGGCGGACGACAACGCCAGCGGTACCGCAGCCGTGCTCGAGGCGGCACGACTTCTTTCGACGCGCGATCTTGCATACACGGTGGAGTACATTCTGTGGGATGCGGAAGAACGCGGACTCGTCGGCAGCCGGCATTACGCCGAGCGGGCGCGGGCGAACGGCGACAGCATCCTCGGCGTCATCAACCTGGACATGATTTCATGGGACTCGGACGGCGACGACCGCGCGTCCCTCGAATACAATAACGAGAGCGGACTCCCCCTCGTCAACGCGCTGCTGGCGGTTAACGACAGCTACGGGATCGGTCTGGACTTCTACACGCGCAAGCGGACGAGCACGCCCAGCGACAATTTCTCTTTCACGCAGTTCGGCTTTCCGTCCATGCTCCTGATCGAAGACTGGACTGATTTCAACCGCTATTACCATGGCATCAACGATGCGCCGACGGAGATGAACGTCCCGTATTACGCGCGCATGGCGAAAACCGCCATCGGGGCACTCGCCCTGCTCACCGCCCGCAGTCCGAGCGACACGAAGACGGCGGCACCGCAGGCGGAGATCGCGCTGCACACGCCATCTCCCCACCCTTTCAGCGGTATCGCGACGGTGCGCTTCACGCTTCCGCATGCGCAGCATGTGCGCATCGAACTGTTCGACATGGTTGGCAGGCTTGTGAAAACTGTCGCCGATATCGAGGGTCGATCCGGAGCGCAGCAGGTGCTCTTCGATGCCTCAAGCCTGTCCCCGGGCAGTTATGTGCTGCGCATGACCACCGCTTCCGCGATGCTGCATCTTCCCGTCCTTCGTAGCCGGTAGACGATATGGCGCTGCGCGATCTGTTTTTCCGGAAAAAAATGCCGACTCCCGCAGGGGAGCAGGAGGTGGACGCTTCCGCTGACGGCGGCGCATCGGATACGCTCATGTCCGACTGGCGCGACAGCAAGGCCCAGCTCGAATTGCTCGCACGCTTCTACCGCGGTGCCGATCCCTGGAAATTCGTGGGAAAGGAACACTGGTCGGATGTGCTGGGAGCAAAACCCGAACAGATGATCGAGCGCCTTCGCGTGATGGGAGCCTTGGTTCCCGCTCCCGCCGGTATCGCACTGGCGCACCGCTGTACGCTTGAGGACCTGCAGTTTCAGCTGGCGGAACGGTCGCTCTCGACCGATGGGAGCAAGGAGGAACTGATCAGGCGGCTGATCGCGAAGGATCCGGACGCGGTACGGCAGATGACATCGGATGTCAACGTGCTCATGCTCTCGGATGACGCGCGCCGGCAGGTGACACGCTACGTGCGGGCCGAACGGGCGAGGCGGGAGACAGCGGAGAGAAAAGCGCTCGTCGGACTGCTGCAGGGGGACTTCCTCCGCGCGGCGCTCGCCGCGGCGGAGTTCCAGGACGACAGCGTGTTCCCGCGCGGTGTGGGTGTGGCCTTCGGGGACGAGGACCAGCGCGAGAACGTCGCGATACTGGAGGCGCTGTTCGCCAGAACGCCGGAACTCCTTTCCTCCGTCGATGCGGTATCGCTCGACGCGCTGCGTCCCGCAGCCGGTATGGCGTTTCTGTGGGGAAGGGAGAGCGCACAGCCGTGGATTCCCAAGGACATGTCGCTGGACGTGGCCTGGTCCGCGGATGTGATCTGCAGCATGCTGCTGACGCATGCCCGCTTCCTGAACGACCGGGAGCGGTTCCGGCAATCACATTACGGGAAATTCGAAATCGCACCGCGGAATGACGAAGAGACCTGCATCGCCTGCCGCTCCCTGCACGGGGAGCTCTGGTCGCTCGAGAGTCTGCCGGAACTGCCGCATGCCGCCTGCACTGCCACCCGGGGCTGCCGCTGCCGCATCGTGGTCTCCGAGCACGCATTCTGACGGAGTTTTCGCAGCAGCCACGGTTGAATCTGCCGTCCTGAGGTGAGAGAATTTCCAATGGATCCGGCAATCCGCCCGGACAGGAATGACAGCACACTTGTCATCTCCGGCCGCTCACCCATGGCGGCGCACGATGGCCGAGTGCGATCCGTTGGGTGGAGGAACGCTTGCATATGGCTCGAATTTGTCTAATATATGCATATCATTGATCGCCTCAGGTCGGCCGCAAATATTGCTGCGGCAACAGCGGCTGCAAGGCATGCACTGCGACAGACCTTGCACATGAAGCGCACCTGCGCTGGCTTCCGTGGCATGGAGGCGTCACATCCGAGAATTGGACACTCACCACAATTCAAATGATGAGGGACAACATGATTCATAATCCGGACAAACCTGAGGGCAAACTGGGAGTGTTACTCCCTGGTATGGGAGCAGTGGCTACGACATTCATCGCCGGCGTGCTCGCGGTCAGAAACGGGGTGTCACAGCCGATAGGATCGCTGACGCAGATGGGGAAAATCCGCCTTGGCAAGAGAACCGAGAACCGTCGTCCGCTGATCGGCGATTTCGTACCCCTGACCGACCTCGACGCACTGGTGTTCGGTGGATGGGATATTTATGAGGACAATGTTTACGAGGCCACGAAGAAAGCGGGCGTGCTGGAGGAGCAACTACTCGACCGCTTCAGGGAGGAGCTGAGTTCGATTACGCCCATGAAGGCGGTTTTCGATCAGGATTACGTGCGTCGCCTGGACGGACCGAATGTGAAGACAGGTGAGAACAAAATGGAGCTGGCGGAACAGCTGATGGAAGATATTGTACGCTTCCGCGAGCGCAACGGCTGTGATCGCCTGGTCATGGTCTGGTGTGGCTCGACGGAGACCTTCATCGAGGAGGCCGACGTACATCAGTCAATCGACGCTCTGGAAAAAGGAATGCGGGAAAACCACCCCGGCATCCCTCCGAGCATGATTTACGCCTATGCAGCGATTCGCATGGGTATCCCCTATGCGAACGGTGCCCCGAACCTCTCCGCTGATGTTCCCGCCCTTGTCGCGCTTGCGAAGAAAACCGGCACACCGATCGCAGGGAAGGATTTCAAAACCGGGCAGACGCTGATGAAATCCATACTCGCACCGGGACTCAAGGCGCGCGTACTGGGACTCCACGGCTGGTTCTCCACGAATATCCTCGGTAATCGCGACGGCGAAGTGCTCGACGACCCGGGAAGCTTCAAGACCAAGGAGACTTCCAAGCTCAGCGTTATATCGTCCATTCTCGAGCCCGACATGCATCCGGACCTGTATCGGGATCTCTACCACAAGGTGCGCATCAATTATTATCCCCCTCGTGGCGACAACAAGGAGAGCTGGGATAACATCGATATTTTCGGGTGGCTCGGCTACCCGATGCAGATAAAGATCAATTTCCTCTGCAGGGACAGCATCCTGGCGGCACCCATCGTGCTGGATCTCGCGCTGTTCCTCGATCTGGCGCAGCGCGTGGAGATGACGGGTATACAGGAGTGGCTCTCGTTCTACTTCAAATCTCCGCAAACGCGGAAAGACCTGGCGCCACAGCACGACCTGCAGCGACAGCTTATGAAACTGGAGAATACGCTGCGGCACATCCAGGGCGAAGACCTGATTACGCATCTCGGACTCGACTATTACGAAGAGCCGAATTCATAGGCACGGCGGTTGCACATGCGTGATTATCTCAGATTCACGGCGTCCTCGGCCATCGCCACGACGGTGGACTATCTCGTCACCATTGTGCTGACGGAAGCCTGTGCGGTCATGTACGTGCTCTCCTCCCTGATCGGTTTGCTGACAGGTGGGACGTTGAACTATCTCATCAACAAGAACTGGGTGTTCGGCCACGGCGGTTCGAACGATGTCCGCCCCGCGGCGCTGTACGCCCTTGTCTGGCTGCTCAATCTGCTGGCCAACACGCTCGGACTGTACCTGCTCACGGAATACGCCACCATCGACTATCGCATCTCCAAGGTGATCACCGCGGTGGCGGTGGGTATGCTCCTGAGTTACTCGGCACAAAAACACCTTGTCTTCCGCGAACGGAGGCACATCGCGTCATGAACGTCCCAACGAACAGAACCGCGACCGTCAGTCTGAAGGAACGAAGATTCGTTCAACTGGTCTACCGCTTCCTGTCGCCCCTGGTCATTCTGCTTGTACGTCTCGGCGTCACACCCAACATGCTGACGACGACAGGACTGCTGTTGAACATCATCGCGGCTGCGGTATTCATTCTCGGCGCTGAGTATGGAAGCCGCTGGGACTATTCCTTCATTGGATGGGCCAGCGCACTCTTGCTCTTCGCCGGACTCTTCGACATGCTTGACGGACAGGTGGCACGCGCGGGAAATAATTGCTCCCGCTTCGGCGCGATTTTCGATTCGGTAATGGACCGGTACAGCGAATTGTTCATGTTCCTCGGTATATGTTATTACCTGGTCGCGCATCACTATCTGCTCAGCTCGCTGTTCGCCTTTATCGCCATGATCGGCTCCATCATGGTGAGCTATACCCGCGCGCGGGCGGAGGGTGCCGGGGTCGAATGCTCTGCGGGACTGATGCAGCGACCCGCGCGCATACTCATCATCGGCGTCGCAGGTATTGCCTGTGCGCTGACTGCAGAATGGCTCGGCAGTGATGCACGCATCGAACTCGGACTCCCCGGACTCCGCTATGCTGAACTGATCTCCGTATTCACGCTTCCCATCACGCTCGTCGCCGTACTGTCCAACATCACAGCCATGGGACGCCTGCTGTCCTGCCACGCCCAGCTCAACGGACGAGGGCCCGACGATGGCGCGTCCCTTGGCTGAGCGCATGCAGGCGGAGAGCCGGGAGGATACCGGCGTCACCGGACGCGGACTCCCATCGCGTGCGATCGTCGCACTGCTGCTGAGTTCCCTCGCGTATCTGACGCTTGTACACCTGCTTATCGGACTGCGAATCGAACATGTCGTCCTGGTGTTCGCCTGGCTGTTCGGACTCTTCGTCCATCCCGCCTCCCGCAGGGTCATGGCGGCGCTCACGGTGTTTCTCGTGTTCGGAATACTTTATGATGCGATGAAGGCGTGGCCCAATCACCTGGTCGGGGACGTGGATATCCAGGGCATCTACCAGTTAGAAAAACAGCTCTTCGGTATCGATACGGCTGCGGGCAGGCTGACGCCGAACGAATTTTTCCTCCGGCACAATACCCCCGCGCTCGACATGGTGACGGGACTGATCTACCTCAACTGGGTGTCGATTCCCATGCTCTTCGCCCTCTGGCTGCTGCGCGTCGACCGACGCTTCTACCTGCATTTCGGTCTGGTCTTCCTCTTCGTGAATATCCTCGGCTTCATCGTGTACTACCTGCATCCCGCGGCGCCACCCTGGTACGTCGAGCAGTACGGCTTCGCTATGCGCACCGATGTGAGTGGAAGCGCAGCGGGACTGGCACGTTTCGACCGCCTCGTGGGCCTGGAGATTTTCCAGACCATATACACACGCAATTCGAACGTCTTCGCCGCGGTACCTTCGCTGCACAGCGCCTATCCCGTGATCGTGTTCTATTACGCCCTCCGGCGGACGCGAAGTCCGGGCGCGAAACTGTTCTTCGCACTGTTCATGATCGGAATCTGGTTCACCGCCGTGTACAGCAACCACCACTATGTCATCGATGTCGTGATCGGGGCGGCGCTCGCCGTCACGGGAATCGCACTGTACCACGCATTGCTGCTCAAAGTGCCCGTCCTGGAGCGCTCCCTTTCTCGTTACGAGCGACTGATCACCGCTTCCACGCAGTCTCCATCACATAGCTCGAATGGGTAGAGCATGACAGACGGTTCCCCGTGTTGACTTCCGCAAGATTTTCAGCGGACGTTTCATAACTTCTGTGTGCTTGCTCCACGGTCCGCGGCGATGCGGAAAGACGACACTCGCAAGAATGATCGCAGCCGCATAGGGATATGACTCCATCACCTTCGATGACGAAGTGGAGCGTGACGCCGCGAAGAATGATCCAACAGGATTCGTTTTGAATCTGTCGGAGCGTGTTGTTATTGACAAAGTGCGGAGCGGGCGGCTGTTGATCTTGGATTGCACCGCTTGGATCTCGAAAGGAATACATTTTCGTTTCAAGTGTCTTTCATGGTGCGTACCTTGATGTGATTTCAATATGCGCGGGACCTGATCATGTATTGTAGCCGCAGCACTTTTCTTATCGCATTCCTGACGCTGTTTCTGCTGTGTTCCTGCCGGGACAACCCGGAAGCACCGACGGATGTGGAATTGGAATACGATATCGCATTGCTGTCCCCGATGGCCTACGACGTGTTTCTGGCTGGAAGCACGATACAAGTTCACTGGGTGCCGAGAGAAGGATACCGGGCACCGGATTCGGTGGTGATAGAATTGCGCGCGTACGGCGGGACGGAAGTGGTCATTTCCTCACGCCCGATACCGTTCAATGATGGTGCGGTACAGTACACGCTGCCCGACGACGTCCCGGAACGTTTTTTCCTCCGTGTTCGCGGTTCGAAACACGAATGTGCCGACTACGTTTCCCCGCTGTTCGCATCGTTCATCTCCGTGGAACTGACATCCCCTGCGACGAACACCACCTTTCTCAGAGGTGAGACGGTGCCGATTCGATGGAGCCTCCACTTCCCCGCGGACAGCGTGCAGCTTCCTTCATATGATACCGGCACGGTGCGCATCGAGTATCGACTGCTCTCGCCTCCGGGGGAGTGGACGCACGTTGCGGAGGTCCGGGCCACCCATGGCGCGTACGACTGGAAGCTCCCGGATCAGGTCACATCCACCTTTGAACTGCGCGCGAAGTCAAACCACCAGAGCGACTGGGTTTCCGTGGGCCCAATCCAATTTCAGAAGTACGACCTCCTTCTGCTCTCTCCGAAGCAGGGCGAAGTGTATCCGTTGGGACGCACCCTCCCTGTCCGCTGGAGTTCAAGTACATCGATCCCGGACCAGGAGAAGATCACGGTGTATTCTTATCACTACTACGGAGGAGGGCACTTGGAAAAGGTGGGTTCCTATCCGTACTCCGACGGGGGCATCGATTGGATGCTTCCTGCCGACGTTCCCCTGCGATGGAAGATTCGGATCATCCACGAAGCCTCCGGTGCGCAGGCGGAGGTCTCGATCGAGAGCGCCGAGCTGAAACTGCTGCACTTCCCATCCGGAGGAACGCTGCCGCGCGGATCCGTTCTTGATCTTGAGGCCACTTTCAGGCACTCGCTCTATACCGCGAATCCTCCCACCCACCTGCTCAGTACGGACGGTGGGAGGACCTGGCCGTATTCCGGGGGAATGAATGCGCTGCTGGTCGATTATCCGGTCTCGAATGACTGCAGACTGAGGCTGGTACAGGAGGATATCAGTTTCGAGGATACCTCGGCGACATTCGCGATCACAGAGAGCCTGGAAACGATCCCTTTCCTGCGTGTCGGTGAGCAGTATTCGTACAAATGTACGCTGGTGGAGTGGCGCGTCGTAGCGGGAGGAACCGTCCGCATCCCGAGGGACCTGCCCGGCGTACACATTTCTGTTCAGGACAGGGAAGTGATCGGGAACAAAGCGGTGTATCATATCCTCTGCTGGCAGGAAGGCCAGACGGACAACATTCCCGCCACAGTAGAGGAGACACTTGCCGATCTGCATCCGGTGCGGGGCGACAGGCGAGGCCGGGCATTTCCCATTCCGTTCGATTACCCCGGTCTTTTCGTCAATCTCGACAGCGGAACCCAGAGATTCGCGTACACGAGAGACCGCAGTAAAGTGGTCATCAGCAGGGACCGCGGCCTCGAGTCCTTTACATATTACTCCGGCAGCTATCCGGCCATGGATGAGTATATCTTCGTCCTGCGATAGCGATCGGGCGGCAGCACTGCACACCGGCAGGATCGGATGATCCTCGAGCGCTATTGTCATGGCACGTAAAAGACGTGTGCGTGATCCATCTGGCCGAATCCGCGTATGACGACGGGAGCAGGCGCTGCTCCCCGCATACGCCGCCGGAGGCACGTCGTTCGTCCTGTATTCCACCCCATTTCTGCGGATATTTCTTGCTGAACTATCCCGCTCCCGTAACTCAGGTGGATAGAGCATCTGCCTCAATACGGAACAGTTGAAGTAATTGATCTACCTGCAGGGATTTACGGCGATTCTGAACAGTTCAGCGTGCAATCCGGGGATGATTTCTGAACAAATTCTGGGAGTTTTGTTCCGGAAATTCTGAACAAACGTGAGGACGTACGACAATTTGCAATCCAATGGAACTCGCGGAATGCGCCGTGGAGTTCGGGGATATCGGGACACGCCGCAGGATCGGTTATCTCATGGAAAAAGAGGGATATGAGGACGAGGCAGTTGAGCTCCTACGAAATGCGCTCACGGTAACGAGCAGCACCATTCCTTGGATATCCGCTCGTCCGAAACGCGGAAGCACACGCCGGCGATGGGGAATCATCGATAACTGCGAATAGGGAGATGCGATGCTGACACTTCACCAGGATACGTTCCTGTTCAGGGAAGCAATCCGATACACGGCGGCCAGTACCGGGTTCGGAGCACGGCTGATCGAAAAGGACTATTACTGCAGCGTCCTTCTGCACGCGCTTGCGGTGAACACTGATCTCCCTCTGGTGTTCAAAGGAGGTACCTGTCTTGCGAAAGTCCATGTGGGGTTTTACAGTCTGATCGAGGACATGGATTTCCTCATTCCAGTGGAGATCGGAGCGAAACGCTCAACCAAACGAGAGCTGATCGCGCCCGTGAAGGATGCCTTTGACCGGCTGCGCAGTAACAACGAACGACGAAGAAGAATAAATTACGCAGAAAA
>JAVVFP010000630.1:0-1996 GCA_032250495.1 Bacteroidota bacterium
GTGTCGAGGCGACGCGGCGCACGTCCTCGAGCGTCACGTCCTGTATGCGCTCGCGGTGCGTGACGAGGCGATGCGCATCGCCGGCGAGCACGTGGAAGGAATTGAGCAGGTCGGCGCGTGAAGCCAGCGAGGTGACGGAGCGAACGAGCGTGGTCTCCGCCCTGTTTTTCGCCTTCTGCAGTTCCTCCGCCGTCACGCCGTTGCGTCGCACGTCCTCGAGTTCCTTCCAGAGCATGCTCTCGAGCATGTCCGGCGTTTTTCCCTGCTGCGCAATCATGCGGAAGAGGAAGAGGCCGGGCAGTTCGAGATCGTAGGCGAAGGAAACGACGGACTGCGCGATGCGCGCTTCATACACGAAACGGTGGTACAGGCGCGAGCTTTCGCCGGAAGTGAGTATCGACGCCAGGAGATCCAGCGCCACGAAATCCGGCGCATTCATGTCCGGAATATGCATGCCCACCATGAGTCCGGGCAGGGGAATATTGTCGAACACGTAATCACGCACCTGCGTGGTCTGCGGCGGTTCGTGTACGAAGGGACGATACATCTCCCCTTCCCCGTTGGGAATGTCCGCGAAGTACTTTTCGACCAGGGCCGCCGCGGCGTCGCGGTCGAAATCCCCGGCGAGACAGAGCGCGGCATTTTCCGGCCGGTAATACATGGCGTGAAAGGCGCGGACCTGCTCGAGCGTGGCCGATTGTATGTCGGTCATGCTGCCGATGGTGGGCCAGCGGTAGGGCTGCATTTTGTAGGCCCGGGAAAACAGCTCCATCAGCATGGTGCCGTAGGGCTGGTTGTCGTAGCGGGAACGGCGCTCCTCCATGACCACGTTGCGCTGCGTTTCAAGGTTCTGCTCGGTGACGGCCAGCGCGCGCATGCGGTCCGATTCCAGCCACAGGCCGAGTTCCAGCTGATGCGCGGGCAGCGTCTCGTAATAATTCGTACGGTCGAAGGATGTGGAGGCGTTGAGCGTGCCGCCGGCACTCTGCACATGATGGAAATGCATGTTGGCGGGCACGTTCTCCGAGCCCTGGAACATCATGTGCTCGAACAGGTGTGCGAAGCCCGTTTCGCCCTCGTGCTCGTTCTTCGAACCCACGTGATACCACAGATTCAGCGCGACGATGGGCAGCGAAGCGTCGCGGTGCAGAATGACATGCATGCCATTCGGCAGATCATACTCTTCGAAATCGACGTTGATGTTTGTCAAACGACCCCTTATTCATTCCTGTGACGCTTTCCGGCGACGCTGTTCCCGGCCGCGACGGCGGCGTGGGGACAGTGCCGGGGATCAGATGTTGATTTTCCAGTAGACGTTTTTCTTGATCTGCTCGATCCACTCCTTGTATTCGCGATTCTGCTTGAATATTTTCGCGAAGTTGGCGATGCGCTGATAATCGTCCTCGAGCGTGGCACGGTGCTGCGGGATGCGCCGCTGCAGTTTGATGATGGCGTAGGCGTAATCGCGGCCCATGGTGATCTTCACCGGCTCGCTGATTTCGCCCTCCTCCAGTTCCTGCTGCACGGTCTTCATCTCGTCACTCAGCTCAGGCACTTCCACCGCGCCGAGGCTGCCGCCGAATTTCGCCGTCTCCTCGTCCTCCGAATACCGCCGGGCCAGCTCCTCGAAGTCCTCCCCGGCAAGAATGCGCGTGCGCAGCGCATTGAGTGAATCGATGGTGGCCTGGTCGCTCTCGCCGGTTTTTTCAATCTTGATGAGAATGTGCTGCGGTCGAACGGCCTCGCCTTTTTTCTCGATCAGCTTGATGATGTGAAAACCGAACTGCGTCTCGACCACGTCGGAGACGTCGCCCGGCTCCAGGGCGAACGCCGCCTCCTCGAATTCCTTGACAAAAACACCCCGCCGTGCCAGGCCGAGATTGCCGCCGTTGCGCGCGCTGCCGGCATCGTCGCTGTAGGCGCGCGCCATGTCCTCGAAGGAAGCGCCCGCGCGCACGGAGTCGAGAATCCGTTCCGCCTTCGCGCGTGCGGCTTC
>JAVVFP010000631.1:0-1995 GCA_032250495.1 Bacteroidota bacterium
TTGCTCATGCGGCGCGAGGAGCTGTGCGTGTGCGACATCGAGCGCGTGCTCGACATGACACAGACCAAGGTGTCCCGGCATCTCGGGACGCTGCGGAATGCGCGGCTGGTGACAGCCCGGCGGGAGGGGCGATGGATGTATTACGCGCTGCGCGCGGACGATCAATTCACGGAAGATCTGCTGGCGCTGTTGCGTACGCGTTTCGCCGCGGACGCCCGGTACCTGCAGGATCTGCATATCCTCGACAACAACGCGGACCTGGTCTGCGAAATCCAAACGGAGTTACGATGACGCCAGCAAGTGGCGCGGGACTGACCCGCCGCCTCTCCTTTTTCGACCGCTACCTCACGCTGTGGATATTTCTCGCCATGGCCGTGGGTGTGGGCATCGGCCATTTTTCACCAGGCATCGCCGGTTTCTGGAATCAATTTCAGTCCGGCACCACCAACATTCCCATCGCCATCGGTCTCATCCTGATGATGTATCCCCCGCTGGCCAAGGTACGCTACGAGGAACTGGGCGACGTGTTCCGCAATGTGCGTGTGCTCATGCTCTCTCTCGTGCAGAACTGGGTGATCGGGCCGATACTCATGTTCGCGCTCGCCGTGCTCTTTCTTCCCGGTCAGCCCGAGTACATGACGGGACTGATACTGATCGGTCTCGCGCGCTGCATCGCCATGGTCATCGTCTGGAACGAACTGGCCTGCGGTGACAACGAGTACGCGGCGGGACTGGTGGCCTTCAACTCGATTTTCCAGGTGCTGTTCTACTCGGTGTATGCGTGGATATTCATCACCGTGGTGCCGGAGTGGCTGGGACTGGAATCGACGGTGGTCGATGTGTCCATGGCAGACATCGCCGAGTCGGTGTTCATCTATCTCGGCATTCCCTTCATCGCAGGGGCGCTGACCCGCTTCCTGCTCGTGCGCGCCAAGGGAAAGCAGTGGTACCACGAGCGCTTCATCCCGCGTATCTCCCCGCTGACGCTCATCGCGCTGCTGTTCACCATTTTCGTGATGTTCTCTCTCAAGGGTGAACTCATCGTCGAGCTGCCCTTGGACGTACTCAGCATCGCCGTGCCGCTGGTGATATACTTCGTGGTGATGTTCCTGGTGTCCTTCTACATGGGCAAGAAAATGGGAGCGGATTATTCGAAAACCACGACGCTCAGCTTCACCGCGGCCAGCAACAATTTCGAACTGGCCATCGCCGTGGCGGTCGCCGTCTTCGGCATCAACTCGGGCGTCGCTTTCGCGGCCGTCATCGGTCCCCTCGTCGAAGTGCCCGTGCTCATCGCCCTCGTAGGCGTCTCCCTGCGCTTCCGCGACCGCTATTTCAACGGGAAAACCACGGAGGCGGAAGCATGAGCGCGCAACAGCGGAACTCCGAACAGCAAGCACTTCTCCTCCCTGCGCTGCGGACTACCCTCGCGCAACTGCTCGACTCCGTGAGCGATATTCCCGCGGAGCGCCGTGCGCTGCTCGGCGAGGCGGCCCGCTATGTCGCTGCGCAGTTGCAGCGCGGCGTGCCCGCGCGGCTGATTTTCATCTGCACGCACAACTCGCGCCGCAGCCACATGAGTCAGCTCTGGGCGCAGGTCGCCGCCTTCAGCTGCGGACTCGTGGACGTGGAAACCTTTTCCGGCGGTACCGAGGCGACCGCCTTTCATCCCAACGCCATCGCCGCGCTGACGCGCTGCGGTTTCCGTATCACGAAAGTCGCCGACGGAGTAAACCCCCGATACGCGGTGGTTTACAGCGACGCTGTCCCGGCGACCGCGACCTGGTCGAAACGCTACGACGACGCGGCCAATCCCGACGACGGCTTCGCCGCCGTGATGACCTGCAGCGACGCCGACGAGGCCTGTCCCTTCGTTCCCGGCGCCGAGGCCCGTTTCCCCATTCGCTACGAGGATCCGAAGCGCAGCGACGGCAGCGGCCGGGAGGCGGAAGTGTACGGGGCGTCCTGCATGGAGATCGGGCGGGAGATGGTGGC
>JAVVFP010000049.1:0-11517 GCA_032250495.1 Bacteroidota bacterium
GAATGATGACGGCGGATCCGAACATCGTTCCCGGTGCGCTGCGCATCCGCGAAATGTCCTTCCGCGAGGCATCTGAGCTGGCATATTTCGGTGCGAAGGTGCTGCATCCGAGCACGCTGCTTCCCGCCATCGAAAGGGACGTGCCCGTACACATTCTCAACTCGCGCCGTCCGCAGGTGGAAGGCACACTGATCAAGGCCCGCATCGACAAGGCCAGCATCCCGGTTAAATCGATTTCCTACAAGCGCGGCATCACCATCATCAACATCACCTCCACGCGCATGCTCGGAAGCTACGGCTTCATGAAGAAGATTTTCGATATCTTCAACGAGTACCAGACATCGGTGGACCTGGTGACCACATCGGAAGTCAGCATTTCGCTCAGCGTCGAGCACTCGCCGGAGCTCGAACCGCTGATCGCGGAACTGGCACGCTACGGCGAAGTCTCCCTGCTGCGCGAAAAAGCCATCATCTGCGTCGTCGGCGAACGGCTCAAATCCGAAGTCGGCACGCCCGCGCGTATCTTCAGCCGTCTGCGCAGCATGCCGGTCGAGATGATCAGTCACGGCGCCTCGGAAATCAACCTGACCTTCGTCATCGACGAAAAGCACGTCTCCGACGCGGTAC
The DNA here is from genome assembly GCA_032250495.1 of Bacteroidota bacterium. Lineage (GTDB taxonomy): Bacteria > Bacteroidota > Ignavibacteria > SZUA-365 > SZUA-365 > BM516. Next base: position 628 of record JAVVFP010000049.1, read on the forward strand.
TGGAGCTGCACGACGAGTTTTTCTCCTCCATCGCCGAGCCAGGAATTTTTGAATAGGCGTCTCCACGTGCTATTTTCCGGCGACACCTTTCCATTCGCCCATAGAGAGGACGGCGATTTCACATGATCGACGCCGATGGTTTTTCTTATCGCGACGGCGAGCTGCACTGCGGCGGAGTACCGCTCACCGAGATCGCCGCACACGCAGGGACGCCGACCTATGTCTACGACCTCGACGGCATCCTCGCGCGTTACGCCTCGCACATGGAGGCCTTTGCGGGACTGCGCCATGAGGCCTGTTATGCCGTGAAAGCCAATGCCTCGCTCCCTCTCCTTCAGCTCCTGGCGCAGAACGGGGCGGGCTTCGACGTGAACTCCCGCGGCGAGCTGCACCGCGCGCTCCGGGCGGGCGCCGATCCGGGACGCATCACCATGACCGGAGTCGGGAAATCACGAGCGGACATCAGTGACGGCCTTGACGCGGGCATCGCCCGCTTCAACGCGGAGTCCGCCAGCGAATGCCGACTCATCTCCGACACCGCCGCGGAAAAGGACATGGTCGCCGACGTGCTGCTCCGACTTAATCCCGACGTGGAAACCGATACACACCCGCACATTTCCACGGGCGAATCCTCGCACAAGTTCGGCATGAGCTCCGCCGACATCCGCTCCCTCGCGGCACAGAGCGCCTGGCTGCCGGGGGCGCGCATCCGGGGACTCAGCTTCCATCTCGGCTCACAGATTTTTTCACCCGCGCCCTACCGGGAGGCGCTGTTACCGCTGATCACCACATTGGACGAGATCACCGGGGTGCTCGGCATTTCCGACCCGGTGATCGATATCGGGGGCGGCTTCGGTGTTGCGTACAACGACGAGGAGCAGACGCTCGAGCTGCGCGGCATCGCGGATATCCTGCGCAGCCTGCTCGGTCCACGGATCGCAGACTTCACCCTGCTGACCGAACCGGGGCGATCCCTGGTCGCCAATTCCGGCGTGCTCATCACTGCCGTCGAGCACGAAAAACCGGCGCACGACCGCATTTTCCTCATCCTCGACGCCGGCATGAACGACTTGCTGCGTCCCGCGCTTTACGGGGCACGGCACGATATCGTGCCGTTGCGCGAGCCGGAGGGGGGACAGACGACAGTGTTCTACGACGTCGTCGGTCCCGTCTGTGAGAGCGCGGACACCTTCGCGCAGCGTTACCCCCTGCCGCAGCTCAAGCGCGGGGACCTGCTTGCCCTGCTCTCCGCGGGAGCCTATGGCGCGAGTATGAGCTCCACCTACAATTCGCGCCCCCTGGCGGCGGAAGCGATCGTGTACCGCGGGGAATGGAAGCTGGGGAGAGAACGGCAGGGTCTCGAGGACCTCCTTCGCGGCGAGCGCCTGCTTACAGAACCAGCAGAACCCCGAGACTGAATTCGAAGCCGGCGACCGACCATTCGCCCTCAGACTGCAGATCGGTGAGCGGGAGGATGAAGAGGAATTCGGGATTCGCATGAAACATGGCGCTGAGCGGGAATAATGCCCCGGCCCCGGCGCGAAGGGAGAAAAACGACGAAAGTCCCTCGATCTCGCTGTCGATCAGCAGGTGTGTGCGTCCCCCGTCCGCGAACACCAGCTGCGCAGGCGAGAGGATGCGTTCCTCCTGCGTCTGATGCCGGGACATGAAGGTCGTCCATGCCGGTCCGGCCATGACGTACATGCCGGGATCCACGACGCGGTAAGCGAAAAGTACTTCCACACTGAAAACGTCGAGACTGACCGAGAGCTCTTCCTCCAGCGTCATCAGGACGACCTGGTCATCGCTGCCGAGTACCGGGTAGACCTCGCGTTCGACGGGGTAATCGGCGTTCAATTCTTCGAAGGAGATACCGGGCCGCAGAAACATTCGCGGCGACAGTGGCAGCACCCCGCGGAGTCCGACGACACGCCCGATACCGTTTCCGCCCGAAAATGTGCAGCAGTCGAACTGCGCGTCGCCCGTGGTGTAACTGCCCTGATGCCAGGAGAAAGCCATGCCGCCGTGCACACCGAGCAGTACCCGTTCCTGCGGGGTATAGGAGAGAAACTGCGCATGCGCGGCGACCGGCAGCAACGCCAGGACGAGCAGGCCGAGGACGGGGAGGATCCGCGTCATGGACGCACCAGGATGCTGGAGGCAATCTCCCCCGCCGCGGTGCTCAGCCGACAGAGATAGGACCCGGGCGGGAGGACGGAGACGTCGATCGCGAAAGCGTGATCGCCGGCGGCAAGGGGCCCCTCGTGCAGGCAGCGCACCTCCTGTCCGAGCATACCATGCAATGCGACGCGCGCAGTCGTTGCGGAAGGCAGGAAGCAGCGTATCATCGTCGAGGACTGCGCGGGATTCGGAAAGCTCCCGATTTCCGCCGTGGAACGCACCGCGGGAAACTCCACCAGGCGCAGACGCTGATAGCAGATGCTGTCGGCGAGAAAACGTCCTTTCAGGAACGCACCGCCGCGCGGAAGTCCGTCCGCGAAATTGATACGGGAGAGGGTGAGGTCACTGGACATGGCGTTGCCCTGCAGGACGAGGAAGGCCGGGCGGAAGAGCACACTGTCAGTGCGGGGATTGACCAGCGGACTCAGCGCACGGATGCGGAAAATCGCCGAGGCGGGATTCGTGCTGTTGTCCCGCTCCACGTCCACGCGCACGTCGGCCATCCCGGAAACCAGGCTGCCCTCGGAGGCGACAAAGTTGGAGAGCGGGTACAGCAGTGTCTTGTTGTACTGCAGCGTGCAGACAAAACTGCGTATGTCGTGACTCGCGGGAATGCTCCCGAAAACGCGCAGCGGCACACGCAGGACGCTGCCCGGTTTCCCCGTCACCGTGACACCGATGCCCACCGCGAGACTGTCCCACCCGAACGCGAGGGCAGGCACCAGGACGGTATCCCGTCCCCCTCCAATGGTGTACACGATACGTATGACCGACGTATCGGGTCCGAGGCGGCGACCCGCGAAGCAGATCTCCACACCGGTCGTTTCACCGGGGAACAGGGAATCCTCGTGCTCGGTGGGAAAGGGTTCGGCCGGGTGTGAGACCGACAGCAGGTCGACGGGATCCGGCGCGCTATTGGTCAGCAACAGCGTCATGCAGCGATCGCCGTCATAATCCACGCGTCCGAAACGGAGCACGGAAGGATCAGGCGTGATCGCCTGTGCGGCGAGCGGGGGGGGAATGCAGAGGATTCCCCATGCAAGAACAATAACGCGCAGCGGCATCAGGCGCGACTGCATATTTCCTCCAGTGTGCACGTGAGGGCAATGCAAAAGTGGATCGACAATGCGGACGGAAAAGTCGGCAATTTTCCCGAAAAAGGAAACCGTCTCACAGGAGCATCAGCGGCAGATGCAGGACAGCCCAGACGCCGTAGCGTACGGCGGTCCGCGAGCGCTGTTCCCGCACCAGCACCATGAAATACCCGCCCTTCGCGAGCGTGTTGCTCATCATGGCGAGCAGCAGCGGTGCGAGCAGCGTCATCGACACCGTGCTGTCCTGCACCAGGGAAAGAATGAACGGGTCGATGTCGACCACGCCGACTATCAATGCGAGCAGCATGATCCCGGTCGATCCGAGCGCATCCCGCGCGAAGACCGTGAGCACGGAGAGCAGCACGAAGACGGCGGCAAAAATCAGCGCCGGTTTGAGTTCGAATGGATTTTCGAGTGTGGATGCGGCTTCCACGTCCGCGTTCCCTTTTCCCCCACCGAGTTGCATCGCGAGCAGCGCGCCGAAAGCGGCGAGCAGCGCACAGCGCCACCACAGAAGCATGCCCGCCTCGGCATTGATGAAAAACACCAGGGCGAGAATGCGGAGATACATGACGCTGCCTGCAAGGATGGCCATCTGCAGGGCGTGGGAAGCGATCGCGGGACGGCGCTGCGCCATGCGGCCGGCAGCGATACTCACCGCGGTGCTGGAGACGATGCCGCCCATCAGTCCCGAGAGCCAGAGTCCGAGGCGATTCCCGAATTTTTTCGTCAGGAAATACCCCACGAAGCCGATGCTGGAGACGAGGATGACGATCTGCCAGATACGCGTGGGATTGAGGTCGAAACGCGTGTATCCCCTGTCCGGCAGCGCCGGCAGTATTATCGCGGTGACCACGAGGAATTTGAGAACGGCGAGGAACTCGGACGTGTCGAGACGATCGACGAAGCGTTCGAGATCCCCCTTTTCCGAGAGCAGCAGCGTGTTGACCACGCCGAGAGTGATCGGTACCCAGACGTCGCTCAGCAGGCAGAGCACGCCCACCACGAAGGTCAGCAGCGCGGAGACCTCGCTGGTCCAGCCCAGCCGCCCTTCCCGTGTCTTCGTGATGTATCCCGCGAGCACGAGTGTGGTCAGCGACAGCATGCCCGCCGGCAGTCCCCACGTAACGTCGATGCGATACAGCCAGGCGCAGGCGAAGCCGTACAGGCTGATGACCGTGTAGGTGCGCACGCCTGCGAACAGGCGACCGCTCTTGCGATCGGAGCCGCTGCTCTCTCGCTCGAGACCGATGAGAAAGCCGAGTCCGAGCGCGATGAGAAAGCGCAGTTCCAGTGTCCACTCGATGGACGGCATGCCGAAGCCTTTAGTTCATGAGGGCGCGAATTTCCTTGATCCGTTTTTCGGCTTCCGCGCGGAAGCGCGGGTCGACACCCGGGGTGTCGACGACTTTCTGATACATGTCGATGGCCTGGTCGAATTTCGACAGTTCCCGGTAGCACTCACCGGCCTGGGCGTAGGCCGCCGAGGCCCAGTCGATTTCCGTTTTCCCGACGACGAGATACGGGACCTTGAGAAATTCCAGCGCCGCCTGCGTGAAATCATGCTTGTAGAAGTAGGCCTCGCCGATGTAATAACGTATTTCCGCCTGGTCGTCGGGCGTGGCTTCCGCGAGTATACTCTCGAGATGGTCGATCGCCGTATCGAAATACCGTAGCTGTGTCAGGAAAATACCGAGGTTGACGCGCTTGCGGAAAGCCGTGGGGTCGCCAGGCCAGGCCTCGAGAAAACGACGCGTCATTTCTGCGGCCACGTCGTACATGCCCATGACATCGTAGGCGGAAATCAGTCCGTTGAGCGCTTCCTTCCGCATGGGCTCCGGGATGTCGCCCGCGTCGACGACGGCCCGGTACTGCGCAGCGGCATCCTGGTATTTTTCCGCACGCATCGACATGCGGGCCAGCGACATTCTGGACTCGAGAGCGGCCTCGGTTCCGGCATAGTCCTCGATCACGTCCTCGAACAGTTCCCGCGCATCCGCATTGCGGCTCTGCGCCTCGAGACAGCGCCCGTTCCAGTAGCGACCCAGTGCCGCCAGTGCGCGGATGTCCGAATCCTCGACATCATCGAACAGGTCCTGCGCCGCACGGTACTCTCCCATGCGATGATGATGCTTGCCCCGCTCGAGCATGAATTCATCCGTGGCGCCCTCGGCCTCGGGCCAGGCGGCACGGAAGGCGGTGATATTCCTTTCGGCGTCCGCGATCTGCCCGTCGCGCAGCTGGGCGATCACGATGCGGGACTGGGCGTACTGCCGCTCCGCCGGGATGTCGCTGCGTTCCGACAGTCGCGTATAGGCGTCGATGGCACGCATGTATTTTCCGTTTTCGAGCAGAAGGTCGGCCGCGTCGCGCAGGGCCGCCGTGCCCTGTTTCAGCGTCGCCGCCTGCTGCAGGTAGGAGCTCGCCAGGTCGACTTTCCCCTCGTCCCTGTACATCTGTCCGAGAGCATAGTACACCTCGCCGCTGTGCGCGCCGCCGGGATAGTCCTGCGCGTAGCGCAGCAGGGCACGCTTCGCCTCGCTTCGTTCCCGCGCACTCGCGAGTGCGACGGCCTGGGCAAAGAGGTATTCCTGCCGCGCGCCCGGGCTGCAGAAAGGATTGTCGTCCACCTCGGCGAGGTAGCGGGTGGCGCGCTGCAGCGCGTCGCGATGGCGGCCGTTTTCCGTCAGCACCGCGAGCAAGGCGATGCGGGCACTGTCGGCAGCGTCCGCGTATGCAAAGCGCGTGGCAATATCGTCATAGATCGCGAGGGACTCGTCATAGCGTCCGACGCGAGCGAGCAGTCTGCCCTGCAGCAGTCGCGCGTCCGCCGCGTAGCGACCGTTCGGGGCCCTGGTGATGTATGAAGCGAGATCCGAAAGCGCCTGTTCGAAACGGCGCGCCGACGCGTGGGTGCGCGCCCGTCCATACCACGCGTCTGCTCCTTCCTGTGTCTCGGCGGCCGTGGAGATTACTGCATCGAAGTCCTGCGCGGCCTCGGCGCTGCGTCCAAGCGCCAGCTGCGCCATCCCCGAAACGACGAGGGCTGCGGCGCGGTGCGAGGCGGGATTACGGGCGAGGAAGGCGGATGCGGCCGCGAGCTGATCTGTCGCATCCGCGTTTGCGGACTCCAGGCGAAACAGTGTCCATGCCAGCCTGTCGTGCCGGTCGCCGGCAGGATATGCGGCGAAAAACTCCCCGCAGTGTCCCTTCGCCTCCGCGAGGGAACGCTCGCCTGCCTGCACCATGCGAAGTCCCGCGAGGGCCGCGCCATAGCGCGCCTCCTCTGCGTCCTCCCCGCTGACTCCCTTCGAAAGTGCCGCATTGAAGAAGCGCTCGGCGCGTTTGAAATCCCCTACCTGCTCCAGGTAGACGTTGGCGAGCAGCAGATCCACGGAGGCACTGCCCGGATTCTCGTGCATCGCCGCGATCACGCCGGCAAGCTGCAGCACCGACTCCTGCGCGTTTCCACCGCCGAGTTCAGTGAGGCGATCATAGGCCATCCGCGCCTCCCCGGAGAAGCGCGAGGCCGGGTACTGCAGCAGGACCTGCCGATAGGCTTCCGCCGCTTCCACCGAGCGCGCCTGCTTCTCGAGCGTTCGTGCCCGTCCGTACTGCGCATCGTCGGAAACGCGCGTCATCCCGTATCGTTCGATCACGCCGGCGTAATGCTCCTGTGCGCGGCTGTAATTCTGCAGTTCGATCTCCTCGATTTCCGCGATACGCAGCAGCGCGGATGCCGCGCCCGCGTCGTCCGGGTAGCGCTGCAGGTAGGACCGGTAATGCGTGAGCGCGGACGCAAAATTCTTGCCCTCTCGCGCTGTCTCCGCCATGTCAACCAGCAGGCTTCGCCGGTCGGTCATCACGAGCGTATCCGCGTACAGCGCTTCGAGCCAGCGTGCCGCCTTGCCGTACTCTCCCGCGCGGCGCGCCGCGGCCGCAGCTTCCCGCGTGGTCTCCGGGGCGATGCCGGTCTCCCCCGCCGCGGCGAAGAGGCGCTCCCAGGCCTGCACCGCCGCGCCATCGTCACCTTCCGCCGACGCGGTCTGCGCCAGTCCCGCATAGGCATGCTGCCGCAGCAGGACGGCGGCATCGGTGTTCTCACTGACGGCGGTATAACTTTCCCTTGCCGCCGCGAAGTCGCGGAATTCCCGCTGCAGGTCGCCCAGTTTGACCCGCGCCAGGTGGGAGGCGGCGCTGGCCGGATAGGTGCCGATCACTTCGCGGTAACGGGCCTCGGCTTCCGTCCTGTGGCCGAGCGCCGCCTGCGTTTCGCCGATTGCGACGATCACTTCCGGACGGGTCGCGGCGGGAATGGCCTCGCTGAGCATGCGCGTGAATTCGCGCAGTGCCCGTTCATACTCTCCCTGTGCGATGTAGAGGCGACCCAGCTGCATCTGTGCCTCCGTCCGCACCGATGATTTCGGGTATTCGAGCAAGATGGAGTTGAGCACGGTGCGCGCGTTTTCCGTATCGTCGACCCTGAGAAAATACTGTCCTGCCTGCAGAAGGGCTTCGGCCGCGCGTGCGCTCTTGGGATGGAAGCTCTTGAGCTTGGCGAAGGCCTGCGCGGCTTCCGCGTAATTGTGTTCCAGCGCGTAGATCTCCCCCAGGTTCCACCACGCATCCGCCGCCCTGGGATGATCCTGGTGGCGCAGCGCAAAATCCTGGAAGGTCTGCCGCGCCTCACGGTATTTCTTCGACTTTCGCTGCAGTGCGCCGAGGTAGAAACGGGCCTCCACCGCGCTGGCGGAGTTGGGGAAGCGGTCGATGAAAGCGCGGAACTGGTCCTCCGCCTGTGCGAAAAAACCGTCGTCGAAAAGCTGTACTGCCAGCTTGAACTCCGCGCTTTCGCGGGTGTCCTGCGACTGCGCACCCTGCGCCGCGATGAAAAGCACTGCAACAATGATCGCCAGAATGACTCTGTTCATACGTCCTGCATTCCCGTGGGTTTGAAAAAAAGAAACATATCGAATTGAACAGGCAGAGGCAAGGTGGAGGGGCCCCCCTCCGCGCACCGGGTGGATTGCAGGGAAATCGTGCGGGGGCGCGTCTTCGCCATTTCCCCGTAAGCCAATCTTCTCTATCTTAGGGGATTGAAGCAGCTAGCCAATCCGATCACGAAGCAAGGAGAACCGCATTGTCGAACGAACTGACCGCCCTCGAACCCAAAGCACTGTGGAATCATTTCCACGGACTGACGCAGGTCCCGCGTCCCTCCAAGAAGGAGGAGAAAATCCTGGTGTATCTCAAAAAACTGCTTGCTGATCTCGGGTACACCTACGAGCAGGACGATACCGGCAACATCGTGGTGCGCAAGCCCGCCAGTCCCGGTTATGAGAACGCCCCGATGGTACTCATCCAGGGCCATGTCGACATGGTCTGCGAAAAAAACAAGGACACGGAATTCGACTTCGACAACGATCCGATTGCCGCCTATGTGGACGGCGAGTGGGTGACCGCGAAGGGGACGACGCTCGGCGCGGACAACGGCATCGGTGTCGCCGCCGGACTCGCGGTGCTCGAAGCCGACGACATGGTGCATCCCCCGATGGAATTCCTCTTCACCGTCGACGAGGAAACCGGTCTGACGGGCGCCAAGGGACTGAAGCCCGGCTTCCTGAAAGCCGACATGATGCTCAACCTCGATTCCGAGGAAGACGGTGCGCTGTACGTCGGCTGCGCCGGCGGAATGGACACGGCTGGCGTTCTCACGCTCAACCTTTCCGACGCCCCGGCGACCGCGAAGGCCATCGACATCAACGTCGGCGGACTCAAGGGTGGACATTCCGGCCTGGACGTGGCGACCGGTCGCGGCAACGCCATCAAGTTCCTCACCCGCGTGCTCTCCGATCTCCGCGGCAACGTCGATGGCGTGCAGTTCTCCAGCATGCTCGGCGGCAGCAAACGCAATGCCATTCCCCGCGAAGCCGAAGCCGTCATCTACGTCCCGCAGGAAAAAGTGGACGAGGTCATCGGTCGCATGGCGGACTACCAGGAGCTTTTTCTCAATGAAATCAAGACCGTCGAACCCGGACTCACCGTAAAGGCCACTCCGGTCAGCGGCAACGGCAAGGTCGTCGATGAGGCACAGTTTACCGCCCTGCTCAACGCCCTCCAGGCTCTGCCCACAGGAGTGATCAAGATGAGCGCCGACATCGAGGGCCTGGTGGAAACTTCGACCATGCTGGCCACGGTCACGACGGACGGGGCCACGCTCACCGTCGGGACCAGCCAGCGCAGCTCGGTCGAATCCGAGAAAGCGGACATCGTCGCCACCGTGGGCGCAGTACTGCGCCTCGCCGGTTTCGAGGTCGTGCAGGGCGACGGCTACCCCGGTTGGAAACCCAACATGGAATCAAGCGCACTGAAATTCGTCAAGCAGAGTTTCAATGAGCTCTTCGGCAAGGAGCCGGAAATCAAGGCCATTCATGCCGGCCTCGAGTGCGGTCTCATCGGCGAAGTGTTCCCGAACATGGATATGATTTCTTTCGGCCCGACCATCGAAGGCGCGCACAGTCCCGACGAGCGCATCAACATCCCGGCCACCGGCCGCTTCTGGGACCTCGTCGTCAGGACGCTCGAAAATGTGGCGAAGACCGGGAAGTAATTCCCGCCGAACATCGCGGCCGCTCCCGTGCGAAAACAGATTCCGCATGGATTACTGAGGTACGGGTCCGTTCCAGGAGGGACGGACCCGTTCCTGTTTCCCATGCACCTTCGGCGTGTAACGGACGCATCGTTCTGCGCCGCTCTTCCCTGCATGGCTTACTGCGGATAATACCGTATTTTATCGGCATCTTTTTCGCATCGCTTATCGGAGGTTGTCTATGTCTATTGTTCTGGACGGTTCACAGCTGACTGTCGAGAAGCTCGTGCGCATTGCACGGCACTGCGACCCCGTGGAACTGCATCCCGACGCGCTCGAACGCATCAAGGTCTGCCGTGCCATGCTCGAGAAGAAAATTGCGGACCATGAAATCATGTATGGCATCAACACGGGTATCGGGGAGTTTTCCGAGGTCGTGCTCGACGACGCACAGGTCAAGGAATTTCAGAAATACCTGATCTATAATCACTCCGCCGGCATCGGCGATCCTGCTCCGGTCGAGTACGTGCGTGGTGCCATGGCGGGACGCATCAACGTCCATGCCCACGGCAACTCCGGCTGCCGCCCGGAGATAACGCAGACACTCGTCGCGATGCTCAACGAGGGCGTCACTCCCGTGGTCTGCCAGAAGGGATCGGTGGGCGCGTCCGGCGACCTGGCGCCAATGTCGCAGATCGCCCTCCTGATGATGGGAGAGGGAGAAGCGTTTTACCGGGGTGAACGCATGCCCGGACGACAGGCGATGGCGGCCGCGGGCATCCCGGTTCCCGGTCTCGAAGCCCGCGATGGACTCGCCACCATCAACGGGTCGAATCTGCTGACGGCGATGAGCGCCATTCAGCTCTACGACATGGACCGCTGGCTGCAGCAGGCGGAAATCGCAGCCGCAATGTCGCTCGAGGCCCTGCTCGCCAATCTGAAACCCTATGACTCCCGTCTCCACGAAGTGCGCGGCTTCCCGGGTGCGGTACGGCGGGCGGCCGAGGGGTACGCGCCGCACGTGGT
>JAVVFP010000632.1:0-1989 GCA_032250495.1 Bacteroidota bacterium
CAGCGCCTCGTCCACGAACAGGTGACGGGGAATGCTGCCGAGTGCGGCGAGCACGGCGGTTTCCGTCAGTATCATGCCGGCGATCTGGCGGCGGGTGGCGCCGAGCGCGCGCAGCACGCCGAACTGTTCCCGTCTCTGCACGACGGAAAAGGAGACCGTGTCGTAAATCAGGAACATACCCACGACCAGGGCCAGCAGGCTGAGGGCGGTGAGGTTGAGGGAAAAGGCATCCGTCATCGATGCGATGGCCGACGATCGTTTTTCCGCCGGCTGCAGTTGCAGTCCGAGGGGCAGCCAGGCGCGCAGCGAATCCGCCTCTGCGCGGTTGGACCCGTCGACGATGAGGTCGATATGCGTGAGCCGTCCCTCCATGGCCAGCATGTGCTGTGCGCTGGCGATATCGGTGATGATCATGCCGCGGAGCGAGCGCCTGCTGAGATCGTCCCCGGGTGAGAGCAGTCCGGCCACCGGTGCGGCGTAGCTCCGGGCGGCGCGGCTGATGATCAGCGAGTCCCCGACCATGAGGCCCAGATCCGCGGCGAGTTCCCGGGAGAGGAGGATGGCATTGGGAAGTGTGAGCAGGCGCTGCAGGACGGGAAGGTCGAGTCCCTCGCCGACATAACTGCGGAAGGGCCGCTCGGAGAAAGGATCCACGCCGAGCATGCGCAGGGAGCGGGCGCTGTCGCCCGCCTGCACGATGCCTTCCAGCACGGGCGCGGAGGGACGGAAACCGCTGCGGGTGCGGAGCTGAAGGTAGACGCTGTCCGGGACACCCGTGGTCGTCCCTGTGATCTGATGCGTTGCTTTCCCCGTGAGGCTGGCGGTGGACGCGCGGAAGCTGCGGTCGGCACTGACATTGGCGATATCGATGCCGATGACCACGGATACGCCGAGGGCCACGCCCAGGATAAGGAGCGCAGCCTGCAGGGGATGCCTGCGGTGATAGCGCAGGCCGGTACGCAGCAGGGCCATGCTCATCGCGCGGCGAACTCCCGGCGCATGCTTCGCGCCCGCTCCTGAAGGACGCGTTCCTGGCGGAGCACGTCTTCGAGATCGATGGGGAGGAGGCCGCGGTCGCGGACTTCGTATATGCGATCGGCGAAGGGCAGCGTCTCGTGACTGTGCGTCGCCATGACCAGCGTCTTGCCCGTCTCGCGCGTCAGCTCCAGCAGGAGGGTGAGAACCTGCTCGCCGGTGCTGCGGTCGAGATTGCCCGTCGGTTCGTCCGCGAGCACCAGAAGCGGATCATGCGCCAGTGCGCGCACGATGGCCACGCGCTGCTGCTCGCCGCCGGACAGGGTTTCCGGCATGACGTCGGCCTTGTGTTCGAGTTCCACGCGTGCGAGCAGCTCCATGGCGCGCGCTCGCAGTTCCGGCGGACGCCGTCCGTCGAGTTCCATGGGCAGCGTGATATTCTCGAGCACGGTGAGCGTGGGCAGGAGGTAGAAAAACTGGAACACCGTGCCGACATCCCTGCGGCGGTAGAGGGTCAGCTGCTCTTCGTCCATCGCGGTGATCTCGCGGCCCCCGACGGTGATCGTCCCCGCATCCGGCGCGTCGATGCCGCCCAGCAGGTTCAGCAGCGTACTCTTGCCCGAGCCGCTGCGTCCCAGCAGCACATGGCACTGTCCTTCGGCGAAATCCATCGTGCAGTTTTCCAGCACCACCTGGGTGCCGCCATTCTGCCGGTACCGCCGCGTCACGCCCTCGAGCGTGATCAGCGGACGGGATTCTCTCTGTTCGTCTGTATTGCTCATAGAGGAAGAACAATGTTTAAGATTGAAATAATCCCGGATGCGGAAAAATATGGTCGGTCAGCGGCGGTGGGGTGGACTGAGTGAGTGGAGTTTTACTGAGAGCGGGGGCGTCCCGCTGGCGCGGGACGCGCGTGGACGCCGCTGCGCGGCGTGCGGGGGTTCGCCTGCGGCGAACGCGGGAAGAGGGCGGGGCAATTCACGCGATCGCCGGAGGCGATCTCAAGCGCAGGAG
>JAVVFP010000633.1:0-1980 GCA_032250495.1 Bacteroidota bacterium
CCACGGCGCGCCGCTTCCAGACCCTGCGTCCCGTCCCGGCCGCCGTGCAGCTGCGCATGCCGGCCGACCGCAGCGTCGACGTCACACGGCTCCCGCGCTTCCAGTGGGAGGATACGGAACACGCAGCGACGTACCGGATCGAAGTGGCGGACAACGCGTCCTTCGACTCGCCCGTACTCGCGGTGGCGGATCTCGCTGCCACGGAATACACGGCCATCGACACCCTGATCGCGCTGCAGGCATATCACTGGCGCGTGCGCGCGGAAAACGAGAGCGGTGTCGGCGCGTGGTCCCCGGTGTGGACCTTCCGCACCGAGGAAGCGCCCCTGGCCCTCCCCGGCGCGGTCACCCTGCTGGAAGCCGAGGCCGACCAGGTCGACCTGGTCTCCCCCGTACTGTTCCGATGGTCGTCCGCCACGCCGGAAGTGACGCGATACTGGCAGGAAATCGCGGAGGACGCGCAGTTCACCGTGCGCGTGCAGCGCGACAGCACGCTCGCCGACACTGTCCGGGTGCTGGATCTGCAGCTGTCCGACGGAGTCGATTTCTGGTGGCGCGTACGCGCCGGCAACGCCGCGGGCTGGGGACCCTGGAGCGAGATCAGGCAAAACAGCCTGCGCAGCACCACGTCCGTCACGGACGACGCGCTGCCCTCCGACGTCCTGCTGCACGCGAGTTACCCCAACCCCCTCGGTGCTGCCAACGGCCGCGCGACGACACTGCGTTTCACCCTCCCGCAGTCCCTCAGCGTGCGCCTCGAAGTCCGCGACCTGCTCGGACGCCTCATCGCGCTTCCCGCCGCCGGCAGGTTCAGCGCGGGCACGCACAGCCTGCGTTTCGACGCCCGCGACCTGCCGCCGGGCAGCTACCTGCTGCTGCTCCGCACCACCAACGTCCTGCGCACCCGCATTCTCACTATAGAATAGAGAACACCCGCCTTCGTACCGCTTCGCGGCACTACGGCGGGCAGGCCGGATCAGACGGATCTTACGGATGAACACGGATGCTTATTCAAAGCGCTCGAAAAAAGCATCCGTATTTATCCGTACGATCCGTCAAATCCGTGTTCTCTTTGTGTTCTCTTTGTGTTTGCGGGGAATGGTGGTATTTTTTGGACTTGGACACGTTTTTCCAACAGGATCAGCCGAATATGCGTTATCCCTTCAGTGAAATCGAGCCCCGGTGGCAGCAGTACTGGGAAGAGAACCGGACTTTTCACGCCACGGAAGATTACGAAAAGCCGAAATACTACGTGCTGGACATGTTTCCGTATCCTTCGGGTGCAGGACTGCATGTGGGACATCCGGAGGGGTACACGGCGACGGACATCATTGCGCGCTACAAGCGCATGCGCGGCTTCAACGTGCTGCACCCGATGGGGTGGGACGCCTTCGGTCTGCCCGCCGAACAGTACGCGGTGAAAACCGGCGTGCACCCGGCCATCACCACGAAGCAGAACGTGGAGACCTTCCGCCGCCAGCTGAAGATGATCGGTTTCTCGTATGACTGGGACCGCGAGGTCAACACCACCGACGAGAAATACGTGAAATGGACGCAGTGGATTTTCGCACAGCTGTATAAAAAGGACCTGGCCTATATCGCAGAAGTGCCGGTGAACTGGTGTCCCGAACTCGGTACCGTGCTGGCCAACGAGGAAGTGCCCGAGCAGGTGGAAAAGGGCTTCACCGTCGTGCGCCGTCCCATGCGCCAGTGGATGCTGAAAATCACCGCGTACGCCGAGCGCCTGCTCAACGACCTCGACGAATTGGAATGGCCCGAGAGCCTGAAAGAAATGCAGCGTAACTGGATCGGCCGCTCCGTCGGCGCCGAGGTGCGCTTTACCGTCGACGGTTCGGGAGAGGACATCACGGTGTTCACCACGCGACCCGACACGCTCTGGGGCGCGACCTACATGGTACTCGCGCCCGAGCATCCGCTCGTCGCCGCCATCACCACCGACGCGCAGAAACAGGCCGTAGA
>JAVVFP010000050.1:0-11424 GCA_032250495.1 Bacteroidota bacterium
CAGGGAATCCGCCGCCGGGCCTTCCGCCGCCGGGCCTTCCGCCGCCGGGCCTTCCGCCGCCGGGCCTTCCGGAGTGTGGACGAAGGTCAGCGTATCGAGCGTCGCATTCATCCGGTAGCGGACTTGCTCCGCATCGACGGTCGCCTCGCGGCTGGTTTCGTTGAAAAAGGCATCGGGCAGCAGGCGGTCGTAGCCGCGCACGTCAATCGCGGTGAAGCGGGCGGCGTCGAAGCGGAGATCGTCCTCGGGATGTGATTTCCGCACGGCAACGTAATCGATGCCGAGCAGCGCGGCGACGTCTTCGGGACTTTTCCACGCCTGCCGCGCAGCTGCGTCGGCGCGCAGTGATGCGTCGAACCAGTGTTCGATGGCTTCGTAGCCGTGTATGGAGAACAGGTACTGCAGTATCGCGTTGATCTCGCCGGCATCATCGACAGGGAGCTTTTCTCCCGCGGGGTGGATCTTTCCGTCGGCGAGCAGGCCGGTCTGATCGAGCAGCGCTTCGAGCCGCGTGGCCTGGCTGCGTTCGGAGACCGAGAACATGCTCCATGGACCGAAGGAGAGAAGCAGCGCAAGCAGGCAGAGACTGACCGGGATGCGCGTAATGCGCTTCCCGCGGCTGAACAGGAAGTGCAGCGCCATGACGGCGAGCCATGCGCCGACGAGCATGCCCAGATAGCGGCCTTCCGTCAGCCCGTACTCGGATATGCGCCGCGAGACCGCGAGGAAGTACAACACGAGCAGCGGCAGCAGTGCCGTCCAGAACCAGTTGCCCGCGCGCGTGATCCAACGCGCTTCCTCCCGCATGCGCAGGGGATGCAGCAGGAGGAGAGAGAAGAGTCCGGCCGCCGAAAAGCCCAGGATGAGTCGGCTCACCCAGCCGTAGGGCCAGGTCCAGGAAATGATGATTTTTCCGCTGTATGCCAGCAGGATGACCAGGTACACCCCGACGAGGGGAAGCAGCACGTACTGGGAAAATATCTTCAGTCCATTCGGATACTGTTCGACCTGTTTCATCGACTCGAGGTCATGAGGTACGCCTGCGAGGAAAAACCAGGGAAGGAAAATCCCGAGATGCAGTATCCACAGCTGCAGGTATCGTTCGGAGGGGATATGCAGCTCGAACAGGTTTTCCACCGCCGCCATCGCCAGGGCCAATCCCCCGTAAAGCACAATGGTGAACAGTCCCGCGGTGACGGCGCGAACGAACAGCGCACGGTTGAACTGCCAGAAACCGTTGTCCGCGTCGCGCTGCATCCACGGCGCAAAAGTGACGAAGAAAGCGGCAGCCGCGATCAACAGCGCGAGGCGCATGCTGTGCGCGTCCGGCGCCGCCGGGATGTTCTCGGGCAGACTCCATGCGTACAATCCGCCAGCGAGCACGCCCACGGCACGGATGGTCGTGGATAGCGGTGTGCGCCACGCACGCTTTATGGAAAGCAGTGCCAGTCCGAAGACGAGCGGCAGCGCGACCAGTGCGCCGTACAGCACCCGGATGGCCCAGAGCGGCTCGGCTTCCGACGGATCGTCGGCCAGTATCAGCGCCGCGACGGTGCCGATGGCCGAGACGAGCAGGACGAAGGGAAAGCGCTGCAGCGTCTGTGCCGCCGTGACCGCAATCTGCTGGAGCGAGGGAAGTTTCACGACAGTATCCTCAGAGAAAATGATCCCGGGCATAATACGCATTTCTTTGTACCATTGCCCACCCATGCGCCACCTCCGCTCCTTCCATGTTTGACATTGACCGGTGGGATGCTTAAAGTGGATACATCGTGTCCCATAAAGATTCTCACGTCTCGACGGTATAGCTCCTTTCTGTCGTCGCGGACGGTGAAGCGGCGGACTACCGGGGTGAGATTGCCTCAGCGACCATTTTTACGTAAGGAGCATTCCATTCGGTCCGCATTCAAACGGTTTGCGGTACGACTGAGAGGGATGGGAAACCGAACATTATTTCAAGGAGATTACATGAATTATGTGCCATATTTCACCATCATCTGTGCGTTCCTGCTGTCATGCCCCGTTGCCGGTCAGGCGCAGCCAGCGGGTACTGGCTGTCACGGCGATTCGACCGGTCAGCATGGCGGATACCATTATCCCGGCGACAGTCTCACGGCGGTGACGGCGACCGGGAAGGTGATGATCGACCAGGATACGCTGCATCATATGGACCGATTTTTTCTCGATACCGACAATGATGGACTCGCGGACTACTGGCTTCACTTCGGACCGAACTGGTATGCGCCGGACAGCCTTTCGCGTCCGGTGGACGGAACGCAGATCACCGTTGCGGGCGGTTTGCTCTCGCATACCACACCGCCGGGGATTCTCGTGACCGTGCTTGACGGAAAGCAGTGGATTGATACGACGGGCAGCTACGAGGACTGGCACCACCATGGTGCGGACTTTGGCTGTGATGACAGTACTCATCTTCATTATGATACACTGCAGCAGATCAGCCGGTCAGGGACTTTCCTCCATATTCCAGATACGCTCTTTCATCATGACGAGTATTATCTCGACGTTGATAATGACGGTGTCGCGGATTACTGGCTGCATCTCGGCCCCCCGGGATACGTCCCTGCGGGCCGTACGCTGCCCCGGCATGGATCGGCTATTTCCGTTTCGGGCGGCCTGATGCCACGTTCCTCGACGCCCGGCATATTCGTACTCACGCTGAACGGGATCCTCTGGCGCGACTCAACGTGGACCGGTGGTCACGGTGGCGGCTGGGTCGGTCGGCGTGGCGGACATATAGGTACGGCAAATGGCAGCTGGTGTTCTTTCCCGGATTCCTCCTTCGGCCGTCGCATGGGTGGCGGACATATGGGTGAGATGCGCTGGAGTGACAGTGTCTACTGCGTGATCGACACGACGCTTCCGCCGCACTGGAACGGACAACCCGCCGTCGCATACAGTTTCCAGGTCAGGGGATCTGACGGACGTATGCGTATGGGGCATGGCGGCAATGGGATGATGCAGTTCAACCTCTCGGTGGAGCTCTCTCTCCGCTACGCTGAGGGTTTCTTTGCCGACGAGTCCAGCCTGCGCCTCTGGCGGTCGGATGGTGGTCCATGGACAGTGGTGGAGAATGCCACCATCAACACCGCGACGAACAGCATCCGGACCGAGCAGAACCCGCTCTACGAGTATTACGTGATCGCGCCGTCAGCCCCGACGGGCATTACAGGCCCCGCCTCAGGAACGACCTTCGCGCTGACGGAAAGCTTTCCGAATCCCTTCCGGACCACCATGAATATTCACTTCAGGGTCGATGCTCGAATGCACGTGCGGATCGGCGTCTATGATATCCGTGGTCGCCTCCTGCACACGGTAGTCCGCGGTGAGAGAGACCGGGGAACGCACATGGTGCAGCTCAAGGCCGCCACGCTGCCGACTGGAACCTATATGCTGGTCATGGAAACCGCCCGTGGACGCAGCGCGCGGCCAGTGCACATTGTCCGCTGACACGTCTCCTCTCTCACGATACATCTTCCCGGGTCGGCAATCCCCGCCAGCGGTGTGCAGCCGCTGGCGGGGATTGCCGCACACCCAATTCCACGGACTGTTTTACCGTCGTGCCGCCTGCACGTGCATCCAGTCGCGGTTCTCCGAGCGGCCGAGACTCACCCAGCCTTCGCGTTCCCAAAGCTCCCACCAGTGATCCAGGGCCGGGTCCGCCAGCGATGCGCGGTCACTGTTCCACTTGAGACGATTTTTCGACGGGAACCAGTCGATGGCGATGCCCCATGCGTGGGTGGACCATGAGGACGATCCGCCACGCTTTTTCCTGCACACATAGCTGCCTCCGTAGCGGTCGAGTCCGTGCGCGCGTATGCCGTCCTCGCCGTAATGCGCCAGCGCGGCCGCGAGGATGTTCGCGAGGCTGTCAGCGAGTCTCGTATGTATGGTGATCGAGGACGTCGTCGCCGCGAGATTCCAGTCCAGCCGCAGCGTCCAGGGACAGGGCACGCGCACGAGCGTCACCTTGCAGGACTTTCCGTAATACGCGTTGAGCGCGGCCTCGCGCTCGGGCGGGAAATCATGGGGATTTTCCACGAGCGGAATGATATCGCCGAAGGGCCGGGGAACGGAACCGGTGCTCTTGAGCGCGAGCAGCTGCTCGGCGGCGTCCGCTGTCTGCGGACCGTACCAGCCGTCGATCTCCCCGCTGTCGATCGCGTGATCCCGGCAGATAAGCTGCAGGCAGGCCACGGCTTTACGTTTGCCGGACCACGACCCCCAGTCCCCGGGAAGGTCCGCCGTCCGCTGCGCAAGCAGCTTCGCGACGGCCGCATCGGTCCCGGGTCCGCGCAGGCCGTCGATGGTCAACCGGTACAGCCCATGCGACTTCAATTCCTGTTGCATGACTCGAATTTCGCTTTTTTTCATCAAAAACTCCTTCCGCTGGGTGAGGGATACACGTTGATCGTACGCAGGCACGCAGGCGCATGGCACGCGGCACGCAGGCACGCATGGCGCGGGAACGGGGGTGATGGTTGTAGCGCGTGAGGACTTCGCAGGCAAGGTACGGGGAATTTCGAAACGAGGAAAGAGGAGGGGGCGGATGCAAGACGGCCCGTCCGCTTGTGGGGAGCGGACGGGCCGTACGCATATGCAGGGGCGACTACGTCGTGTAGACGGAATTGAAAATGATGTAGTCGGTGGTGAGGTCGGTGCCCCAGCCCACGGCTTCCGCGTCGCCTTGGTGGAGGTCCATGTGCACGGTGATATGGGATTCGCGCAGCAGGCGTTTGACATTGTTGCGGTCGAAGTCCAGGGGCCGACCGTCCTCGAGCACGGGGACCTGAACATCCTCGGATCCGAGCGCGAGGTCGACCTTGCTGTGGTCGAAAGGCACGCCGGCGTTCCCGGCCGCGCCGAGTATGCGGCCCCAGTTCGGGTCGCGTCCGGTCATGGCCGTTTTCACGAGTATGGAGCTGGAGATGGCGCGCACCAGTCGTCGGGCCGTCTCCCGGTCGCGCGCGCCCGAGACGCGGTATTCTATATACTTCGAGCAGCCCTCACCGTCGGAGACGATGAGTTTCGCCAGATGTGCCATCAGCTCGTGCAGGTTCTCGTAAAAGGCCGCGTAGCGTGCATCCTCGGTGGACGTGATGGGATCGTTGCCGGCCATGCCGTTGGCGAGCACCGTGACCATGTCGTTGGTAGACGTGTCGCCGTCCACGGTAATCATGTTGAATGTATCGTCGACGCAGCTGCGCACGGCGGTGTCCAGTACCGGAGGATCGATGGCGATGTCCGTAACGATGAAGGCGAGCATGGTGCCCATGTTCGGATGTATCATGCCCGATCCCTTGGCGATGCCCGCGAGGTTGATGGTCAGTCCATCGAGTTCGAAATCCACGAAGCCTTCTTTCGCGAAGGTGTCGGTGGTCAGTATGGCGTTGGCCGTGAAGGAACCGGCCTTGGACTCGTTGGAGAGCTTTTCCATGTTGTCGCGTATGCCCGCGACGACATCTTCGGTGGGAAAGGGTTCGCCGATGATGCCGGTGGAGGCGACCAGCACGAGGGAGGGATCGATGTCCAGTGTTTCCGCCGCGGCGGCGACCATGGCTTCGGCGCCTTCGCGTCCCTGCCTGCCCGTACACGCGTTCGCGTTTCCGGCATTGCAGACGATGACCTGCGCACGGCCGTCCGCGATGTTGCGTTTCGAGACCTTGATCGGTTCGGCGGTGACTTCATTGCGTGTGAACGTCGCTGCGGCCGCGGCCGGTACCTCCGAGTAGATGATCGCAAGATCGCGGCGCATGGATTTGATGCCGATATGTGCGCCCCAGCAGGTGATGCCGCGGACGTTCGTGAGATTGCGTAGCATGGTTCTATCTGTGGTATTGGTGAGTGAATGATCTCTGCCGGGGGGCTGCTCACGGATTCATGGGTATGTGGGCGAGTCCCTCGGACTCTTCGTATCCGTACATGACATTCATGTTCTGCACCGCCTGTCCCGCGGCGCCTTTGACCAGGTTGTCGATGGCGGAGAGCGTAATGATGCGCCGTGTGCGCGCGTCGTAGGTCACGAACACATCGCAGTAATTCGAGCCACGGACGTCCTTGAGCGTCGGGGGAACGCTGCACAGGCGCACAAAGGGTTCGTCGGCGTAGCGCGACGCATATACGTCCCGCACTTCCGCCTCGCTCACGTCCCGTTTCGGCCGCGTGTATATGGTCGCGAGTATGCCGCGATCCACGGGCAGCAGGTGCGGGGTGAACTGCACGGCGTGCTCAGTGGCGCCACGCGCGATGAGTTGCTCCTCGATTTCCGCCGTGTGACGATGCGATTTCAATCCGTACGCGCGGAAATTGTCCGCGACGTTCGAGTAATGCGTACTCTCCTTCGGCGTGACACCCGCACCCGTGGTGCCGGATTTCGCATCCACGATGATCTGCGCGGGATCGATGATATCCGCTTCCAGCAGAGGGAGCGCACCGAGAATGGATGTGGTGGGATAGCAGCCGGGATTGGCCACCAGGCGCGCGTCGCGGATGCGTGCGCGATACACTTCGGGGAGTCCATACACGGCCGCGTCGAAGCCGTCCGGGTGCACATGCGTTTTCCCGTACCATTCTGCGTACACGGCCGGTGAGGCGAGACGGAAATCGCCGGAGAGGTCGATGATGCGAAACGGCGCCGCGTGGTATTTCGCGACGAACTCCATCGATACTCCATGCGGAAGCGCGAGAAAGACCAGGTCGGGTTCGTGGTCGGTCAGCGTATCGGCGCTGACCAGCGTGTGATCGACAATGCCGCGGAAATGCGGATGGACGGCGGCGAAGCTCTCGCCTGCGCGCCGTTCCGAGGTAATGGCAACGATGTCCGCCGCCGAATGCTGATGCAGGATGCGCACGAGTTCCGATCCTGTGTAGCCGGTGGCGCCGACGACGGCGATGCGAAGTTTCTTCCGTGTACTCATGCTTTTTCCCCCACGTCGGTGATGGCGGCGGAGATCACTTCGACGACGACGCGCATTTCTTCCTCGGTGATGACCAGGGGCGGCACCAGGCGCAGGACATTGTCGGCCGTCGCGTTGGCAAGGACACCGCGCTCAAGCATGGCCAGCATCAGCGGTTTGGTGGGAAAGGAGAATTCCACGCCGAGCATGAGGCCGAGTCCGCGGACCTCGCGCACGGAGTCGTGTGTTTCCTTCAGCTTTTCGAGTTCCGCGCGCAGCCAGGCGCCCTTGCGCTGCGCCTCTTCCGCGAAATTCTCCGCGATCAGTGTGCGCATCGTGGCCAGTGCTGCGGCCGTGGCCAGGGGATTGCCCCCGAAGGTGGTGCCGTGATCGCCGAATTCCATCGCCTCGGCGACTCGTTCGCGACAGAGGATGGCGCCGATGGGAATGCCGCCGCCGAGTCCTTTGGCCAGCGTCATGATATCCGGCTGCACCCCGAACACGTCCTTGGCGAACATTTTCCCGGTGCGGGCGATGCCGCACTGGATTTCATCGAAGATGAGCAGCGCGCCCGTGCGGTCGCAGAGCGCACGCAGTCCGCTGAGGAAGTCCGCGTTCGCCACGTGTATTCCGCCTTCGCCCTGCACCGGCTCGACCACCACGGCCGCGGTGTCGTCGGTGATGGCGGCTTCGACGGCCGCGAGATCGTTGAAGGGGACGCGAGAAAAGCCCGGGGGTATGGGACCGAAGCCCCGCTGCATGCGCTCTCCTCCCGTGGCGATGGCCGCGAGCGTTCGACCGTGGAAGGACTGTTCCATGGCGATGATGCCGCCTCCGCGTCCACGGGCATGCGCGGATTTTCGGGCGAACTTGAAGGCGCCTTCGATGGACTCGGTTCCGCTGTTCGCGAAGAACACGCGCTCCATGCCGGAGACGTCCACGAGCAGCTGCGCGAGCCGCACCTGCGGTTCGCTGACGAAGTAATTCGAGATATGTATCAGCCTGCCCGCCTGTTCCCGCACGGCGTCGACGACGGCGGGATGGCAGTGGCCGAGACAGTTGACGGCGATGCCCGCGAGGGCGTCGATGTATTCCCTGCCCTCGACATCCCAGACGCGCGCGCCTTTCCCGTGGGAAAAGGCGACGGGAATCCGGTTGTAGGTCTGCAGGTGGTACTGTTTGTCCAGCCCGTGCAGGGCCGTATTGCTTCCGCTTTCGATGGTCATGTCCTCTTTCCTATGAAACGATTCGGGTTCCGCACGCCTCCCCCGAGGCCGCAGCGCGCAGTTGCGCCGGTTTCATGCCGTTGACGATGCGCGCTTCCGCGGCGCCGTTCTCCAGCGCGACGCGGCAGGATTCCAGTTTCGGTATCATGCCCCCCACGATCACCGTTCCCATCATGTCCTGCAGCTCGGCGAGGGACATGTCGCTGATGAGGGAGGTGGGGTCGTTGATGTCGGTGAGCACGCCGTCGACGTCGGTGAGCACGAGGTAGCGGTCGGCGCCCAGTGCGCCCGCCAGGTGTCCCGCGAACATGTCGGCGTTAATGTTGTAGTCCTCTCCCGCAGCGTCCGCCGCGATGCAGGTGACGACGGGAAGGTAGTCGCGTGCGAGCAGCAGCGACAGCAGCGTGGTATCCACCGTATCCACGTCACCCACCTGTCCGAGATCATGCTCCCGTGTCGCGCCGTCGACGGATTCACTGTGCACACGTCGGACGGCGGTGACCATGCGGCCGTCCTTTCCGGAGAGTCCCACCGCCCGCTGCCCGCCGCTGTTGAACAGCCGCACCAGTTCGCCGTTGACACGTCCCTTGAGCGCCATCTCTACGTAGCGCAGGGCGTCCGGCGTTGTCCTGCGGTGCCCCGCCACGAATTCCGACTCGATACCCGCCATGGTGAGCATCTCCCCGATAAACGGTCCCCCGCCGTGTACGACCACGACACGCAGTCCCTGCGCGCGCAGTTCGGTGATCTGTGCGACGATCTGCCGTTTGAGTTCATCGCTGCGCATGGCGTTGCCGCCGTACTTAATGAGAACAAGCTCGGTCATTGCAATTCAGTTTTGAAATGTCTGTCTGTATCAGTGATAAGTATATAAAATAGGAATTTTCGAACGGCAGCAAAATCTGTCCCCGCCGGGTGCTGCGTGGCGGACTTTCCGGGCGCAGCGCCCGGGGTGTCAATCCTCTTCGCCGCGCGTCGACTGCGCGGGCATTTCCTTTATATGCAGGTCGCGCTGCGGGAAGGGGAATTCGATACCGTGCTCGCGGAAGCTGCGCGTAATCGCGTAGTAAAGGCGGCTTTTCAGCACGCCCGGCCGGTCGGTCATATCACTTGTCCACACCCGCAGGTTGAAAGTGATGGCGCTGTCGGAGAACTCCCTGATCAGGACGTCCGGGGGAGGATTTTTCAGCACGGCTTCCTCCTGCATGGCCACTTCCTTGAGCACGTCGCGGACGCGGTCGGCGTTCTCCCTGTAGGATACGGCGACCGGGAAGTTGAAACGCACGTTGCGGTCGGAGTGACTCCAGTTGATCACGGTTTTGGAGATGAACTCCGAGTTCGGCACGATGATGGAGATGTTGTCGTTTGTGAGAATCTCCGTCGCGCGCATGGAGATGTCCGTGACATTGCCCTCGACCTCCGACACCTCGATGCGGTCGCCCACCTTGATCGGGCGCTCGATGAAGATGATCAGTCCGCTGATCAGGTTGTTTGTGATGGTCTGCAGACCGAAGCCGATACCGACGCCGAGGGCACCGAGCAGGACGGTGAGGCTCGACAGGTTGATGCCCGCGGTTTGCAGCAGGACGATGAAGCCGATGGTGAGGACGAAGTAGCGTATGAAGGAGCCGAGCGCGGCGCGGGTGCCGATGTCGATTTTGCTGCGGGACATCACCCGGTAGACGAGCAGGTTGTTCAGTCTCCCGGTCAACCAGAACAGCAGGAAGCTGGCGGCGACAACGTAAATGATCGTCCACACCGAGACATGAGTCTTCCCGAGCGTGAACAGCGTCATGTTGAAGAAATCCAGGATGCTGTTGATGATTTTTTCGATTTGCGCCATGTCGATGCCTCAGAACGGGAAGAAAACAGGTATGAGGTAAATTGCCATGATCCAGAACAGCAGTGTCAGCGGCGTGCCCACCTTCAGGAAGTCGGTGAAGCGGTACTGGCCCACGCCGTAAATCATGGTGTTTGTCTGGTAGCCGACCGGGGTCATGAAACTGGCGGATGCCGCGAAGGCGACGGCGACGAGCAGGGGACGTGCGTTGATGCCTGCGGCTTCGGCGGCTGCCAGGGCGATGGGCGCGATCAGGATGGCCGTGGCGTTGTTGGACATCACGCCGGTCAGCAGCGTCGTCAGCAGGTACAGAGCCGCCAGCAGGGCCGTGGGACCGTAGTCGCCGATGTAATTGATCAGTCCGTCGGACATTATCGTTGCCAGCCCCGTTTTTTCCATCGCGATACCAAGCGAGATGATGCCGCCCAGCAGGAAGATCACTTTCCATTCGACCGCCTGGTAGGCTTCCTCCAGCGTGATGCTGCGCGTGGCCACCAGCAGAATGGCGCCCGCCACAGCGGCGGCGGCGATGGGCAGGATCTCGAGGGAGGCGGTCACGATGACGGCGGCGGTGATCAGCAGTGCTGCCGTGAGACGGGAGCGCCGGTACACCGGAGTCTCGATTTCGGAGGCGACGACGAAGTTCATATCGGCTTTCAACTGCGCGGCGTCGCGCCGCAGCGCCTCGACCAGGATGGCGTCGCCCGCACGCAGGCGGATATTGCGGAATCCCTCGTGCAGCAGTTGCCCGCGATGCCGCAGGGCAAGGGCCGTGGCGCGGAAGGTTTTGCGGAAATTCGCGTTGCGTATGGTCTGTCCTTCCAGTTTCGCGTTCGGCGCGACGATCACTTCCATCAGTGCAAGTTCTTCTGCGTCGAAATCCTCGTCGCGCAGGGGCGCATCTCCCTTGACGTGACAGCCCACGTTGTTTTTGAGTTTCTGTATCTGCTGCACATCGCATCGCAGCCGCAGAATGTCGCCCGCCTCCAGTACGACGCCTCCGATGTCCTCCTCGAGCAACCTGCCGTCACGAATGACCGCAAGAACATCTACATCGAGATCCTGCACCAGCGGGGAAACCGATACCGCCTTCCCCACCGAGGGCGCATGCGGCAGCAGCACCACGTCCGTCAGGTAATCCGCCATATCGAAGCGGCTGGTCAGGCTGCGCTCGGCCTTTCGCTCGGGGAGCATGCGAACACCCACGGTCAGCATGTAAACCATTCCGGCCACGAAAAACAGCGCTCCGAGCATGGTGAACTCGAACATGCCGAACGGGGGGAGACCGTGATCGGCGGCGATGGAACTGACGAGAATGTTGGTGGACGTACCGACCAGCGTGAGAATGCCGCCGAACATCGAGGCGAAGCTGATGGGGAGCAGCAGCCGCGTGGCGCTGATGGTCGTGTCGCGTGCGACACCGAGCAGTACGGGAATGAAGACG
>JAVVFP010000051.1:0-11385 GCA_032250495.1 Bacteroidota bacterium
AGATTATGCGCGGGATCGAGGGAGAGCAGCAGGACGCGCCGGCCGCGCTCCGCCGCCGCCAGGGCGGTGAGCGCCGCGAGCGTGGATTTCCCCACGCCGCCTTTGCCGATATGGAAAATGACACGGGTGGCCATGCGTCACTCCGACGGAAGGGAGGAGAACAGTTGGGAAAACGGCGCCTGCGCGGTGTCGAGGCGGCGGAGGAGGATGCGCAGTTCTTCCTCCATTTCCGGGAGGAGCGCCAGCATGACATCCACGGGAGGAGACGGGAGTCCCACCGCCTGTCCCATGACCAGCAAGGCGAACACATGCCGCAGCTCATCGTATTCCCATTCCACCGCGTCCACCGCCCTGTGGCGCTGCACGGCGTCGAGCCGGTCGAGCAGGCGGCGCAACTGTTCGCCCAGTGATGACGGTCCGCTCACGCCCGCACCCGGAAAATGCGCAGGTCCGAGGTAATGCGCCGTTGCGAGGGATACTGCGTGTAGGCGGCGTAGAGCGTCACCAGGAAAATTCCCACAAGGTAGAAGGAGGTGAACGCCAGGAGGGAGGAGAGCAGGGAGATATACGGTGTCAGCATGGACAGGGCGACGCTGTTGTTGGCGTAGCGGTAGTACATGCCTGCGGGAACGTCGCTTTTCCCGCGATGCGCAGAGGCGAAAGCCGCGCGATACAGTATCGGGAGGGCGACGCCGGCGGCGACGGCGAGGACGAAGAGGACGACCTGTATGGCGGCATGTCCCGGGAGACGCCAGCCGTCGAAAAGCTGCAGCGCGCGCAGCGTTTCAGAAAGCGTGAGTCCTGCAGCGGCGGGTGTGAGCATCACCAGCCAGGTTTTCCGAAGCGAACGCCGCATGCCCTGCTGCTGTGCATTCATGCGCCGGTCCCCGGTGTTGTCATGCTCTCGGGTTTCGGGGCGGGACGCGAGCTCTCGCCGCGGAAGAACTGCATGAGACCTTCGGCCGTGACCCAGAGGACGATGAGGATGATCACGGCGTTGATGATTTGGAGGAGGATGTTCTGTTCGGTTCCGAACTGCAGCTGGTTGAGCACGGCGGCCCAGATGGTGATCACGCTCATGAAGACTGCTGGGATGCCGGCGTAAATCCAGGACCAGCCGCCGCGCTCCTTCAGGTACAGCGTGACGATGATGAGGGCCAGTGCGGCGAGGGTCTGGTTGACCGCGCCGAACAGTGGCCAGAGGCTGAGCGCGCCCTTGCCGTCCGCCCCGGAGGCGAAGGCCAGCAGCGCCGCCGTGATCACGGCGAAGCCGGTGGCCACGTAGCGGTTCTGGAAGACGCGGAGGCGCACGGTGGTGAACAGTTCGGTGACGATGTAGCGCTGTATGCGTGTGGCCGTATCGAGCGTCGTGCCCGCGAAGGACGCGACGAACACGCCCATGATGACGGCCGCGATGCCGCGGGGCACGCCGGTCATGGCGATCATATTGGCCGCGCCGTCGACGAAGGCCTTGATCTTGGAACCGAGTCCGGCAGCCGCCGCCCAGGACGCGTAGTGATTCGTCCACGCCGAAACCCCGGTGAGATACTCTCCGCTTTTCGCGGTATATCCCATGCCGATGCCCGCGGAGACGGCGATGATGACCAGGGTCGCGAGGGCGCCTTCGACCAGCATCGAACCGTAGCCGACGAAGAGCGCGTCGCTCTCGCGGCGGACCTGTTTGGCCGAGGTGCCGGAGGAGACCAGGGAGTGAAAACCGGAAATGGCGCCGCAGGCGATGGTGATGAACAGGAAGGGCCAGAGCGGCGGCGCTTCTGCCGGTGCCGCCTGGTAGGCCGGCGCGACGATGGCGAAATCGCCGCTGAAGGATGAGAAGAGGACCCCGGCGAGGAGCAGGGCCATGGCGATGATGAGCTGATAGGCGTTGATGAAGTCCCGCGGCTGCAGCAGCGTGGTGACCGGAAGGACGGAAGCGACGTAGGCGTAGGCGAGGAGGATGAGCGTCCACACGCCGGGGGCCGGCATGCCCAGCAGCGTCGGCATCTCGAGAGGGAGCCAGGCCCCGAGCACGATGCTGCCGTACATCAGCGCGACAGCCAGCAGCGACCATGCGGTCAGACCCCCGCCGCGGCGGTAGATCATGTAGCCGAGTCCGATGGCGATCGGCAGCTGCAGCCACACCGGGAGTACCGAGGAGGGGAACATGCTGAAAATGATGGCGATGACCAGCCCGAAGATGGAGATGACGATCCAGAGCTCGAGGAAGACGATGACGAAGAAAAACCAGCGCGTGCGGGGATTGATGTAGCGGGCGGTGTAGTCGGAGATGGACTTGCCCTGGTTGCGCATGGAAATCACGAGGGAGCCGAAGTCGTGCACCGCGCCCATGACGATGCTGCCGACGAACACCCAGAGCAGGGCGGGAAGCCAGCCCCAGATGATGGCGATGGCCGGACCGACGATGGGTCCGGTACCCGCGATGGAGGTGAAATGATGGCCGAAAATGATTTCCCTGCGCGTCGGCACGTAATCCACGCCGTCCTCGAACGCCACCGAGGGCGCCGTGTTCGCATCGCTGAGCGCGAATATCCTGCGCCCGATGAAACGACCGTACAGCCGGTACATCAGCAGGTAGCCCGCGAAGGTCAGGAGCATGAGGAGGAGAGGGGACATGGGGAAGGTCTTTCTGTTTTTGCGGTAAGGTATGAAATGTGAACGGAATTGGGAAAGGCAGTATGCATGCGAAAAATGGAAAGAAGGAAAAATGGGATAATGGAAACATGGCACCGGCGTGTCATATTTTCATCTTTCCTTCTTTCCTTTCGATCACATCCGCCCCGCAGGGGTGCCGGCATTCGTGAACGAGTTCCTGAATGGCGTGGCCGCTGACTTGGATATACGATTGTAAAACCTGATATTGTGATGACCTCGCCACCCCCTGCGACCGGTGGAGATGGCACTCGCCGCGGCAGCCTCCAGCTGCCCGGACGCCCCGGGCCCGGCCCGTTTCATTCAAGCAATAGTTACAGGTTGTGATAGCGGACTTGGCGACTGATTTTCTTTCCCCACTACATCGACACCGGCGCAATGCCCCGCGCCCACTCGTCGGGATATCCCCCAGCTTCGCAGCAACCATCCGCGGTCCCGTAACGCATTCCGCGAAACTGTGTCTACGTAACGGACCTGAGCTTCGCGCAGGACCTGAGTTTCGCGCACTGATTGACGATTTCACCCGGCGGCACCGCGGCCGGGACTCTGATACAACGATACACAAGCGTTAACGATAGTCTTTAGCTTTAACCCCAATGGAGGCTCGTATGCACAAAAAGCTACTGTTCGTTCTGCTTCTGCTTGGGCTCTTTCCCGTGGCCATGATGGCGCAAACGGGAAAAGTATCCGGCAAGGTCACCGATCTTGAAACCGGGGAGCCCCTGATCGGAGCGAACGTCGTGATCAATGCCGCCGGCACCACGCGTGGCGCCGCCACGGATGTCAACGGAGGGTACGTTGTTCTCAACGTGCCCATCGGCAAGGTAACGATTGAAGTCAGCTACATCGGTTACAAGAAAGTGACCGTGCAGAATGTGCTTGTCCGCACCAATGAGACGACGGACAAGGACATTCAGCTCCCCAGCGATTCGTATGAACTCGATGTCGTCGAGGTCATCGCACAGAAACCGCTGGTCGACAAGAATGTGACCAACAGCAAGACCACGGTCACGCAGGAGGACATTGAGAATCTGCCGGTTCGCGGCGTGGAGAGTATCTCCGCGATCCAGGCCGGCGTGGTGGCCTTCGGCAACGACCTGTACGTGCGTGGCAGTCGCGCCGACGCGACAGGCTACGTGGTCAACGGCATGATGGTGAACAACCCGCTGTTCGGCGGACGTTCCCTCGCCGTCATCAACAACGCCATTGCCGAGCAGAGCCTGCAGGCGGGCGGATACTCGGCCGAGTACGGCGGCGCCAATGCGGGACTGGTCAGCACGACCACTCGCGCCGGCGGCCGCAAGCTCCGCGTCGAGTTCGAGGCCTTCACCGACAACTATCCCTGGGCCGATTACGGTGAGCGCACCCTGGGCACCTACAAATCTGGCTCCAGCACGTACATCCTCACCGCCGGCGGTCCGCTGTTCGGTCCGGTGAAGTTTTTCGTGGCAGGACAGAACGCCTTCTCCCGCACGCCGACCTCCGGCTGGCGCGAGGATTACGACCTGACGACGAAGTACGATCCCCTGCTGCGCGAAACCGAGGCCCATGCGCTGCTGCCGCCGGAAGAGCAGGCGAAGGTCGGCATTTTCGATCCGCGCCTGGGTTCATTTGCGCAGAAAGTTGACTACCGCTTCCCGGGTGGGTATTTCCTCAATGCCGCCAGCCAGAATTACCTGATCAACGGTAACCTGACCTTCGATCTGAATCCGATCAACATCCGCATCGACGGATCCTACGGCTACGGCACCAGCCGTGGTGGCGCCAGTATCACGACGCAGCTCGCCGAGCAGCGCGCATCGCTGTCGGAAAGCGAAGACTACAGCCTCAACGCCAAGTTCACGCATCTGCTGAGTCCGACCACCTTCTACGAGATCTATCTCGGATACTTCGGCAACTTCGGCGTACGAATGGATCCCGACCATCAGCATAACATTTTCGCCTACGGCGACTCGGTGGCGAACGCCGCCTACGGCTACGAGTACCTGCAGGACGGCA
Source organism: Bacteroidota bacterium (assembly GCA_032250495.1). GTDB lineage: Bacteria > Bacteroidota > Ignavibacteria > SZUA-365 > SZUA-365 > BM516. Next base: position 4,669 of record JAVVFP010000051.1, read on the forward strand.
TTCCCGTGCAGCCCATCACCGTGCTGGGCGCGAATTTCTTTCCTGCCGGTTATCCCCTGTACGGCAGCTACGTGAAGAACAGCTTCAATTCCATACAGACCAAGATCAACTTCGTGCATCAGATCGGCCGCACGCATGAGATCAAGACCGGTGGTGAATTCACGCAGTACTCGATTCGTTCCTACGGCGTGAGCGCTTCCGGACTCGCGAGCTTCGTGCGTTCGAGTCCCGACGCCACCGACCTGGAGATCGCCGGTTCGATGGGTACGAACAACTATGGCTATGACTATTACGGCCGCAAGCTCGACAGCGGACCCGACGGACCGAAAGAGCCGGTGTTCGCCGCCTTCTACGTGCTCGACAAAATCGAGCTCGAGGATCTGGTCATCAACGTCGGTCTGCGCTACGACTACATCAACACGAATTCGAAAGAGTTCGTCGACCCGCAGAACATCAAGTTCACCCCCGAAGGCCTGATCGATCAGAGTCCTGACAACCTCAAGGACGTCGAACCGTCGAAGACCGTCAGTCCGCGACTCGGCTTCTCCTTCCCGGTGACCGACCAGACGGTGTTCTACGCGCAGTACGGCATATTCGTGCAGCAGTCCCGTCTTCGTGACGTCTTTCTCGGCAATGCCACGGTATCCTCGCAGATCAAGGGTGGTTACGCGGTCAGTGAGCCCGTTGGTTTCGGACTGCGTCCCGAGAAGACCATTCAGTACGACTTCGGTTTCCGCCAGCAGATCGGCGAGAACCTGGCCTTTGACATCGGCGCGTTTTACAAGGACATCCGCGACCAGATTCAGCAGCGCCAGATTCCTGCCGAATTCGGCGCGGAGCATCCCGCATACTACGCCTGGGTGAACGGCGACTTCGCCACCACAACGGGCGTCTCGCTGCAGATCACCATGCGCCGTACCGAGCGTATCATGCTGCAGAGCAATTACACGTACAGCGACGCCCGCGGCACGGGTTCGAGCCCGTCCTCGTCCTTCCGCGCCCTGTGGCTGAGTCCGACCGAAACCCCGTTCCTGCCGAAATACCCGATGACGCTGGCCTTTGACCAGACGCATCGCGGCTCGGTGAATATCGATTACCGTTTTGGCCGTGATGACGGACCGGACCTGTTCGGCGTCAAGCTGCTCGAACGTTTCGGCGCGAACCTCCTCTTCACCTTCAATTCCGGTAGGCCATACACACGCGTCAACGAATTCTCCTTCGGCGACCGCCGCACACCGATTGAATCCATCAACGAGTCCCGCACGCCATGGGTGTTCAACCTCGATGCCCGTTTCGACAAGACGGTCACCATTGGACCGCTGGACTGGAACTTCTACATCCGCGTCACCAACCTGCTGAACATCAAGAACGTGCTGAATGTCTACCCCACGTCGGGAAGCGCGGAAAGCAACAACTTCCTCGCGACGGACGAGGGACAGACGCGCCTGGCGAATTATGCCACGTACGGCGACGTGTACCGCCAGTTGTACGAGGACTTCTACTACCAGCAGAATCTGATGAATGCCGGTCTGTACAGCGCGCCGCGCCGTGTATGGTTCGGTGTCCGTGTGAACTTCTAACTCATTTCCCGTCAAGGCTGAATTCAATCGGAATAGAATGTTGGAGAAGAAATACATGAAACGACAATTGCATTACATTATCCCTCTGCTGCTTCTGGCGATGGTGCTCCCCGTTCGTGCGGAGTCCCCGGAGGGTGCAAAGAAGGATGGATCCCTTTCGAAGGTCACGAAAAATGACCAGTGGGATTTCATCTCCGTCAACAACTGCCTCATGTGGCTGTCGAACAATGGTCGCATGGCGCACAATCCGCTGTCGGACGGCTCCGGTTTCGAGTGGCCGAACGGCAGTGCCAAGTATGTCATCTTTACCGACGGCATCATCTGGGGCGGCCTCGTCGAAGGCGAGGTGCGCGTCGGCGGCGCCACGTATAACGCCGGTCTGGCCGCCGGTCCGATCAAGGCCGATGGCACCGCCTCGGATCCCAACGATCCCCTCAACCGCATGTTCAAGATCCGCAAGGTCGACCAGTCCGGCTACGAGCTGCTCGAGCCCGCATACCAGGCGCAGATGATCGACGACTACGAGGAATGGCCGACGCAGCTCGGTGCCCCGTGGGTGGACAAGAATGGCAACGGCATCTACGAGCCGGATTTCGCGGAATTCATCTCCGAGGGCTATGACGACTGCCTGTCGGACACGCCGCTGCTTCCGGGTGATGAGACCATCTGGTTCATCTCCAACGACCTCGATTCCCGCCGCGTGCGCGACCTCTACGGTTCCACGCCGATCGGCATCGAGATGCATACGCTGGTGTGGGCCTACAGCCAGACCGGTCCGCTCGCGAATATGGTTTTCACCAAGTACACGGTCATCAACAAGGGTCTCAACGACCTGACCAACGCGTACTTCGCCAAGTGGTCGGATCCCGATCTCGGCGACGCGTTCGACGATTACGTCGGCATCGACACCACGCTCAGCCTCGGGTACGTATTCAACGGACTCGCCAAGGACGAAGTGTACGGCATTCCGCCCGCAGCGGGCTATGACTTCTTCCAGGGGCCGATCGTGGAAAGCGCCGGCGACTCGGCCGTGTACAACTTCGGCTATCGCCAGGGCTACAGGAACCTTCCGGTTTCCACCTTCGCATTCTACATCAATGGCAATTCCATTTACCGCGATCCCGTTCTGAAGCAGCCGGTGGGTTCGACCCACATGTACAACTACCTGCTCGGACGCCTCTGGACAGGCCGCGCCTATGTCGATCCGACGACGGGCAACGAAGTGACCGTCTGTCTCGCCGGCGACCCCATTACGGGTGAGGGCTGGATCGACGGAATCGTCAGCAGTCCGGGCGACCGCCGTTTCCTGATGACTGCTGGGCCATTCACGCTCGCCGTGGGGGACACGCAGGAAGTCGTCGTCTCCTCGCTGGTGGCGCAGGGATCCGATCGCCTGAGCAGTCTGAAAGTCCTCAAGTTCTACGATAAATTCGCACAGCTCGCATTCGACAACAACTTCGACCTTCCGAAGGCGCCGCCATCGCCGAACGTCAACGTGTCGCTGCTCAACAAGCGCGTCATTCTTCAGTGGGGCGATCCCGCACAGGTCGCGAAAATCGAAAGTCATTTCGACCGCGGCTTCGAGTTCCAGGGCTACAACGTCTACCAGTTCCCGACCTCCAGTTCCACGCTGGACGATGGTATCCGCCTGGCGACGTATGACCTTACTGATGGTGTCGCCGTGATCTTCGACGAAATCATCGACGAGCAGACGGGTATCGTACTCGAAATGCCCCGTCAGTTCGGCAACGACGGCGGCGTGCAGCGCCTGTATGACATTACGACCGATGTGCTCACCGACCGTCCGCTGGTCAACAACCAGCCGTATTATTTCGCCGTGACGTCGTACGCATACAACAGCGATCCCGAGGCCTCGCCCCGGCAGCTCGAGTCGACGCCGAAAATCATCACCGTGCGTCCCCAGACCACGGATCCCGGCTGGCGTTTCACCGACGATGCGGATGATCACATCCCTGTCAGCCATGTCATGGGCAAGTCCGCCGGCTTCGTCGAAGTCGTCGTGACCGATCCGATGGAACTGACAGGCGACAGTTACGAAGTGACCTTCAAGTCCCTCGGACAGGTTGAAACCGACTACGATCACGATCTCGACGGCATTATCGACGAGACGCTGATCGTAGACAACTACTCCAGCTGGTCGCTGAACAATATCACGAAAAACCAGGTGCTGATCGATGGCAGTCCGGACATGGAAGGCCTCGAGAAGGAATTCTACGTCCTTGACGGCTTCAAGATCGGCGTGAGCGGCACGGGGTATTACAGTCAGTTCAACAGTGACGAATTCGATATCGGTGCGCCCAAGGAAAATCACGACGAAATCCTGCTCCGCGAGTGGGAAGGCGGTCCCGAAGTCTTCGAGGCCTATGAGAGCACGAAGGGCGAGGGCGGTTACAGCTGGCAGATGGGCTACACCTCCAGCACGCTCGGAAGTCGCGGACAGTTCGGTTCCAGCATCAAGGGCTACGAGGTCAAGAAAGTCGTGGAGATCCGCTTCGACACCACGGCCAAATCCAAGGGCTACATGTTCATGCGCGGCAGCCGACCCAATTACGGCTACCAGGGCTACTTCGAGTCCCCGATACAGGTCTGGGACGTGAGCGATCCCGATCCCGCGAACCATGTACAGCTGTCCTACGCATGGATCGAACAGGCCAACCGTCCGGGAAACAACCAGAAGTTCGACCCGACCGGCGACGTCAACGACCGCGAGATGCTGTTCATCCTCGACGAGCCTTACAGCGACACGCCGAATCCGGCATACGCCGATGACGATTTCTCCATACAGGAGAGCGGCAACACCATGCCCATCATGTACTGGGGCTGGTACCTGCTCAAGGCGCAGTACATCGGCGTTCGCCAGGCATGGCGCAACGGCGACCTGTACCGCATCACCCCGAAGGTGCCCTTCAGCGCCGAGGACCGCTTCACGTTCACGACATTCAAGTCCACGTACAGCGAGCCTCTCGCGAAAGAAGACATCACCTCGATCAACGTGTTCCCGAATCCGTACTACGGATCGAACAAGCGCGAAAGCAACAAGTATCAGCGTTTTGTCACCTTCAATCATCTGCCGCCGCGCGCGAACTTCAAGATCTACACGGTTTCCGGTGTCCTTGTCGCGTCATTCCAGAAGCCGGATGACGGCACGCAGTATGCCAGCTGGGATCTGCAGAACGACAACGGACTCCCCGTGGCAAGCGGACTGTACTACGTCCACATTGAAATGCCCGATCTCGGCGTCGAGAAAATTCTCAAACTCGCCGTGGTCACGGAAACCCAGTTCCTCGATCGTATCTGATCGTGGAGCGCAGCATCTTGAAAATGATTATGAAAGTGAAAGAACGTAATAAAGGAGTAACTCTCATGCGCATCAGTCCCAGATATCTTGTCGCGGCGCTGTTCATGGCGTTGGCCCTGATGGCATCCGAGGCTGTTGCCGGCGGCGGTAACAAAGAAGGTACGGCAGCTGCGGACCAGCTGCTTATACCCGTTGGAGCCAAGGGAATCGCGCTCGGCGCTGCCTATACGGCCGGCATCACCGGTGTCGAGGCGATCTACTACAATCCCGCAGGACTCTCCGGTTCCCGCCACGGTGTCGAAGTCATGTTCTCACAGATGAACGGACTCGACAACGACGGCATCAGCTACTTCGGTGTCGGAAGCAATTTCGAAGGCTTCGGCCACGTGGCCTTTTCCGTGAAAGCATTCTCCTTCGGAGACATCGAAACCACCGACGAGCGCCAGCCTGACGGCACGGGCGCCGTGTTTTCCCCGACCTTCATCACCCTCGGCATCACCTATTCCCGCGCACTGACCGACCGCATCCGCGCCGGCGTGACGGCGAACCTGGTCTCCGAGGAGCTTGACCGCGTGTCCGCCTCCGGCTTCGCCTTCGATGTCGGTGTGCAGTACGAGGGCCTGGCGGGCGTCGACGGACTCGAACTCGGCGTCACCCTGCGCCATCTCGGCGGCAACATGAATTATGACGGCTCGGGCCTTCTGCGCCTGGTCGACGAAGTCGACGCCGACCGCACCGGGCAGCTGCTCAGCATCGAGTCGGCTGGCTTCCAGCTTCCCACGTCGCTGGAAATCGGCATGGCCTATCACACCAGCTTCCAGGAGCTGCATGACCTCGCCGTCATGACATCCTTCGAGAACAACAACTTCCTGAGCGACCAGTATCGCCTCGGCGTCGAATACACCTTCGACAAAATGCTCTCCCTCCGCGGCTCGGTACCCATCACGGGCAACGACAAAACGGATTTCGCCAACCAGGCGGGCTACATGTACGGTCCCGCCTTCGGTGTCGGTCTCCAGCAGTGGACGGGCGATGCGAAACTGTACCTCGACTACGCCTATCGCACCCGCGAAGTGTTCGACGGTCAGCATGTCTTTACGCTGAAGGTCGGGTTCTAAACCACTTCCTTCTGCCTAATCGTTTCCCCCCGCATCGTCTCGCACGGTGCGGGGGGAACTTTTTTTTATGCGAATGAAGGAAAAAAAGGAAAGATGGAAAGATCGCATCGAGCTTCGTTGCTTCCATCATTCCATTTTTCCATTTTTCCTTTACTGGAACTGGCTGTAGAAAACGAAGCAGGTTTGCGCGATTCTGAGAATGAAGAAACTCGCAGTTATACTGTTTTTGGCATGCGCGGCGTCTGTCGCCGCGCAGACCTCCGACGACGCGGTGATCGCGACGGTGGGTGACGATGCCATCACTGCGGGGGAGTTCCGCGCGCGCTACGCGCTCACGGTATTCCCGTACAAGGACCATGAGAGGCTGACGCCGGTGGTGCTGCGGCAGTTCCTGTATTCGCTCGTGGCCGAGCGTCTGCTGGCGCAGGAGGCGCGCCGCAACGGGTATGACGCCGAAGATCGCTTCCGCCGCAACCTGCGCCTGGCGGAGGAGATGTTTGTGCGTGACCGGCTCTTCCGTGACAGCGTCCGCGCGAGGGTTGACGTCACCGTGGAGGAAATCCGGCAGCGCTACATCGACGAACAGCGCTCCGTACAGTACGACTTTCTCCGTTTTCCCGACGAAGAGCGTGTCCGCAACCTGCACCGCATCCATCTCAGCGGCGTGCCCTTCGACACGCTCCTGGCTGCACAGCGGCGT
>JAVVFP010000634.1:0-1964 GCA_032250495.1 Bacteroidota bacterium
CATCGATGACGCCGACCACCTGTTCGGGAAAGCCAGCCGCGAGGACCACCTGAAAAACTACCACGAGATGGGCGCGCAGACCGTTATCATGACCATGGGGAAAAACGGCGCACTCGTTTCGGATGGAAGCAAGGTCGTACGCGTTCCCGCCGTAGAGGCTGAAGTCGTCGATCCTGCCGGCGTGCACGACGCGTGGCATGCGGGACTGTACTACGCAATGAACAAGGGCAAGGAACTGCCCAATGCCACCTATTTCGCCAATGCAGTCGCTGCCTATGTTCTCCGTCGGCAGGGATCACTCATCGAACTGCCGCCCCCCGGTGAAATCACCCAGCAGCTGCTCGAAAAAGCGTTCGAAGACGTCTGAATCCGCCGAGTCCCGGTTTCCCGGAACCCCGCTTTCCCGGAACCGCGGGTATTCGGAAATCAGCTTTCCCGGGAATCGGACCGAATCATTCAGGGATGAAATGAAACGGGACGTGTGAGTGCCTTTTCCAAGCGCAGCAGGTACTGTTTCCGTGATATTTCCTTCGCCCCCAACCGCAGCAGATGCGGCGTACTGTACTGCACGTCGAGCAACGGCATTCCCCGCTGTTCCATGCGCAGGCAGAGTGCAGCGAGTGCGACCTTTGAGGCATCCCGCTGCAGGTGGAACATCGACTCTCCGAAAAAGGCACCCGCCAGCGAGACACCGTAGAGTCCACCGGCCAGCTGTCCTTCGCACCATGCTTCCACCGAGTGGGCATGACCGCGTGCGTGCAGCCGCAGGTAGGAGGCTATGATATCCTCGGAGATCCAGGTATCCTCTCTTGCCGCGCAGGCGCGGATGACGTCTTCGAACGCGGCGTTGAAGCGTATTTCGAAACGGCGTGACCGCAGGGTTTTGCCGAGGCTCTGTGACACGCGAAGCTCCGCCGGTTCGATGATGGTGCGGGGATCGGGACTGAAGAGCATGATGGGACCGTCCCTTCCGTCGGCCATCGGGAAAATCCCGGAGGCATACATGCGCAGCAATTCGTCGGGAGGGATCACGGGCATGAATCAGCGCTCCTGCCCGTCTTCCAGCTCTTCCTTCAGTTTTTGCAATGTTTTCACCGAGGACACGCCCATGGCCCGTGCGAGACTTTCGAGTGATTTGCCCGATTGCAGGGCGTTCGAGGCGTAGGTGTTGCGCAGCATGGAGGGTGTGATATCGGGCAGACCGGCGCTTCGTCCCACGCGCTTGACGAGCTGATCGACCGCCTGTTGCGTGAGGGGATTGCCTTCGTAGGTGATGAAGAGTTGCTCCTTCCTCAGTCGCTTCGCCATGACGGAAACACCCCGCCAGCGCATGTACTGTCGCAGCGCGTTCTGCGCGCGCGTGGAAAGGTATACGAAGCGCGTGGTCTTCCCCCGCTGTCCCTTGATGAATACCCTTCCCTCCCGCGGCGTCAGATGCACATCTCCGACCGTCATCCCGCAGAGTTCGCTGCTGCGCAGTCCGCTGTGCAGGAGCAGCAGGACGACCGCGGCCTCAAGCGGCCCCGGATTCCGTTCCGCGGTGCGTGCGAGCAGCAGCGCATCCTTGCGCTGCAGCACGGCAGGCGCTCGCGGTTCCGCGCTGATGCCGGAGATGTCCGCCGCAGGATTCCCGCTCATGATCGACCTCACGATGCAATATTCGAAGAACTGCCGAAGCGCCGTTATCTTGCGGTTCACCGACGCCGGGGAGGAATTGCGCGTGAGCAGGAACGTACGGTAATCCTGTATGTCACTCCTGGTAAGCTCGGCGAGCGTGAAGGTGTCGCCGAAGGAATTCCCGCACCACTGCATGAACTGCTTCAGGTCATTCGCATAAGAACGAATCGTATTCTGATGCTTGCCCTGCACGGCGAGGTGTTCCTGGAATGCTTCGCGTATGTCTTGCACGCTGTGTTCGGCCATGAAATGATGCTGATCCGCATGTTCGATTCAAGAACGCATAT
>JAVVFP010000052.1:0-11328 GCA_032250495.1 Bacteroidota bacterium
CGACGAGGAGTCCGAGACAGAGGAGATGGAAATCGAGAGCGGGGAAGACGCCGCGTCCGACGAGGGCATGGGCGGTTTCGAGCAGATGAAGGAGTTCTTCCGCGGCATGCGGCTGAAAATTGCACTCGAGTTCGAGGGCGATATCGAGGAAACCAATGCCACGTATGTCGACGGCAACACCGTCACGCTGATCGACATGGATTTCGACACCATTCTCGATAATCCCGATGCGCTCAAGAAGCTCGAGGCGTCGGAGAAGATGAGTCCGGCCGAGGCCAAGGAAGTCCTGCACGACATCCCCGGCATCAAGTTCGACACTGCCGAGCGCATTGTCGTGACCTTCGACTGACGATGGAAGAGCCGGCAGCCTGCCGGCCCCTGAGCAATTTGATTTTTCACTAATGCGAAGAGGTGTAGTACATGTCCGACCGCATGATCGCGCAGTTCATGGAGATGGTCCGTATTCCCAGCGAGTCCGGCAACGAGGCGGAAATGATCGCCTACCTGAAGAAGGAATTCGAAGCGCTGGGCGGCGAGGCCGAAACCGACGATTACGGCAATCTCGTTGCCCGTTTCCCCGCGAAAGGCTGTGAGGGCAAAGAGCCCATCCTGCTGTCCTGTCACGCGGACACGGTGAAACCGGGCGTCGGCATCGAGCCCGTGCTCGCCGACGGAGTGATACGTTCGAAAGGTGACACCATTCTTGCGGCCGACGACAAGGCCGGGATCGCGGAGATGCTCGAAGCGCTGCGCATTGCGGACGTGCGTCCCCCGGTGGAGGTCGCGATCAGCAGGCAGGAGGAGGTCGGCCTGCTCGGTGTCAAGAACCTGGACTACGGCAAGCTCACCGCGAAGAAGGGTTTCCTCCTGGACAACGACACGCTCGACACCATCGTGATCGGGGGACCGTCGTATTTCGCCATCGACGTGGCGATCACCGGTCGCGCGGCGCATGCGGGCATGGAACCGGAGAAAGGCATATCGGCCATCGTCGCCGCGGCGAAAGCCATCAGCGCGCTGCGGCTCGGACGCCTCGACGAGGAAACGACGGCGAATGTCGGCGTCATCGAGGGAGGCATCATCCGCAACGGCGTGCCGGACAAGGCCTCCTTCCTTGCCGAATGCCGCTCGCTCACGCATGAGAAGGCGGAGGAACTCGCAAAAGAAATGGTGGAGATCATCGAGCGGGAAGTGCGTGCCGTGGGTGCCGAAGTGAAGATAGAGGTGAACAACCTCTGCAGGGCCGTCGATATTCCCGACGATTCATGGACGGTGGAGATGGCGAAAAAAGCGCTCAAGACGGCGGGAGTGGATGCGACGACCACCTTCATCACCGGTTTTACCGACGCCTCGATTTACAACAACCAGGGCATCGAGATGGCCGTCGTGGGCATCGGCGCCCGGCTCGAACACTCGACGGAAGAACACATCTACGTGGCCGACATGGAGAAGGCGCTGACAATGGTCGTCGAACTGCTGCGGCTTTCCGCGCAGTAATACAGCGCATTTTTTCCTGTTCTCCCTGGAGAGAAGCACCCGTGTTCGTCGTGTCGGACGCGGGTGCGGTTTTAATGTCGTGCTGTTCAGGCCGCAGAGGGACAGTGTTTCGCGATCACGCATTCCCCGCATTTCGGCCGGCGGGCAATGCAGGTTTTGCGGCCATGCAGAATGATCAGGTGGCTCGCGTCCGTCCATTCCTTTTTCGGTGTGATGGCGCAGAGATGCTGTTCGATGATCTCTGGGTTATCGGAATCGGTCAGTTCGAGCAGATTGGCGATGCGCCGGACATGCGTGTCCACCGGGAAGCCCGGTACGCCGAAGGCGTTGCCCAGCACGACGTTCGCCGTTTTTCTTCCCACGCCCGGCAGGGCCACGAGTTCTTCCATCGTCGCGGGGACGCTGCCATCGTGCCTGTCGATCAGCGCCTGGCAGCAGGCCCTGATGTTTTTCGACTTGTTCTGGTAGAAACCCGTGCTGCGGATGATTTCCGCGATATCCTCCTGCGCGGCGGCCGCCATGTCCTTCGCCGTGGGGTAGCGCGCGAACAGCTGCGGCGTGACCATGTTGACGCGCTCGTCGGTACACTGCGCGGAGAGTATCGTGGCGACGAGCAGCTGAAAGGGATTCTCATGCAGCAGCGCGCAGGCTGGGACGGGGAACTCCCCGCGCAGCGCCTTCAGTATGCGGCGCATGCGCGCTTTTTTCTCTCTTTCACTTTCCCGGTGGAAGAGAGTTTGCGGATTCATTGCGGGCATGGTGGGATTTTCTTATAATCGATACATACACTTCTGCACTCCCTCGCCTGTCGACGCACGTCGCGAAGGTGCGCTGTTCTTGCAGCCAATGTACGGGAATTTTATGAAACGCCTGATACTCCCGCTCCTGCTGATGCTCCTGCTCTCTTCCGCTGACCTTCATGCCCAGCTCAGGGGCTATCCCTTCGCGCCGCGACTGAACTCCCTGCGCATCGGCCTGGAAGGGGGTGTCGGCGTGCTGGGCGGCGATCTGACCCGCGAGAGTCAGAACTACCATTTTCGCCCCATCGGCAACCTCGAGTTCGGCTACGTCTTCCACCGTCTTGCGGCGCTCGGCGCCTACGGCGGCGGGGGCGTACTTCGTTCGACGATGGAAGAGTACGAATCGAACACGGATTTCTATCAGGCCGGCATGCTGCTCGAACTGCGCATCCCCGCACTGCGGGGCAGCGTGTTCCCCATCTTCCAGCTTCGCGGTGGTGCCGTCAACATTCGTCCCGACCAGCGTATCGGACGGGAGACCTACGAATTTCCCGCGAGCTGGCATTTCGCGTACAGCGGCGCAGCGGGCGTGGAGGTCATCTCCTGGCGGCGTCTGGGACTGCGCGCGCTCTTCGGCGTGACCTACACGACGACGGACGACTGGGACATGATCACGCGGGGGGAGGACAACGACGGGTACTCGTGGGCCACGCTCAGCATGCAGTATTACTTCATTCTCCGCCGCTGATCATGCACTGTTTTTTCGCCTCCGATCTGCACGGACATCAGCACCGGTACGAGACCCTGTTCGCACGTATCGCTTCGGATGCGCCCGACGCGGTGTTCCTCGGGGGCGATCTGCTGCCCGCGCATGCCCGTTCGGCGGGCAGACACTATCCGCCCGTGGCGGATTTTTTCTCGGACTTCCTGCTCCCGAAACTGCGCGTGCTGCGCAGCGACATGAAGGACCGCTATCCGCGGCTGTTTCTCATTCTCGGCAATGACGATCCCCGCACACAGGAGGTTCGCTTCCGCGATCCCGCCCGTGCGGAGCTCTGGACATACGTGCACGACAGCCGCGCCGCATGGGGGAGGTACACCGTGTACGGGTATGCCTGCGTGCCGCCGACCCCGTTTCAGCTCAAGGACTGGGAACGCTACGATGTTTCGCGCTACGTGGATCCGGGCTGCGTGTCGCCGGAAGAGGGACGGCGCACCGTTCCCGTCGACACGCACGCGCTGCGCTACGGCAGCATCAAAGAGGACCTCGAGGAGCTGACCGGGGACGATAACCTGGCGCGTGCGCTGATGCTATTCCATTCCCCGCCCTATCAGACCGTGCTCGACCGTGCGGCACTCGACGGGAAATCCGTCGACCATGTTCCGCTGGACGTTCATGTCGGGAGCGTGGCCATTCGGCGTTTCATCGAGCGCCGTCAGCCGCGCATCAGCATGCACGGACATATACACGAATCCGCGACGATAACCGGGAGCTGGAAGGAACGCATCGGCGAGACGTGGTGCTATTCCGCCGCGCATCGCGGCGGAGAACTTGCACTGGTCCGTTTCGACCCGGAGTTCCCCGCGGACGCGGTGCGCGAACTGCTCTGATGCGCTATTCCTCGCGTTTTCGCAGGAGACGCGCGGCGTCTGTCACCGCATCGATTTTCGCGGCGTAGCTGCTGCGCTTTTCAATGTCTTCATCCGTGATGTAGTGAATGTCGAGCAGGCTATCCGTGCGATAGCCGGTGCGCAGGAAATTCATCTCCGCGAGACTCATGCCCCAGCCCCGGAACCAGCTTTCGAGACAGGCACGCTGTTCCGGTGTTCCGTCGACATGCACGAGCAGGTCGATATCGCTCGAGGGTCCGGCGGTTCCGTTTTTCGTGCTGCCGAAAAGATAGAGCGCGACCACGCCGTACATGACGGGATCGAGATCGGAGGCCAGGCGATCGGCCATGCGCAGACGCCATTCCCAGTGTCCCTCGGTGTTGCGCTGCGGGGGGACGGTGGGCTCGGGTGTGTCGGGGACTTCCAACGAAGGGTCGTCGAGGTAGCCGATGGCCTGCTCGAGATCGGCATTCATCAGGACGCGCAGCACTTGTCCCTCGGTACTGTTCGGTACGTCCACGACATACACACAGTCGGCATAGTCCGCATAATCCGGCAGCAGTTCGGCGAGGATGTTGCGGTTCCGCGTCAGGAAGGCCTCGTTGAAAATGACGCTTTCGTCATCGGGATATATCGGCAGATAGCGGATGGAGGCCTCGACCAGATCCTGGAAAAAGTGTGTGCCGAAGGAGAGGTCGGGCGTGTAGCCGCCCTGCTCGCGGGCGATTTCGACCAGCATGGCGGTGTTGTTGATCTCCGAGTAGGTCACGGCCACGCCGAGCTTGATGTCGCCGCGGCTTCCCCAGCGTCCGGGTCCCATGAGAATGAACTGTCGTTTCGGAAGCAGCTTGTTCAGCTTGCCGACGATGCGTCCGACGGTCACGAGGTCGATGCGCTCGTGCAGCTCGGAATAGCGCCGCGGGTCGACATACACCACGTGCGTAATATCGGGCAGCTGTCCGTTGGAGATGTAGCGGTTGGCGGTGAAGATTTTCCTGTCGCGCCTGATGTCCTGCGGGATGGGAGCGGGAATATTGTGGCGCGTGAAGCTTTGCGGACGGCACTGCAGCACGTAGAGGTACGTACCGTCGCTCGCGAATTCTATATCCACGGGAGTATCGAGCTTTTCCTGCAGCAGTGAAAGCATTTCATGGATCTCGCGCACGAAGCCGGTGTTGCCGATCAGTCCGTTGAAGGTTACCGCGTAAATGTCGTTCTGGAAATCGAGATCGAAGCCGAACGGCTGTCGTATGGTGTCACCGTCGTAATGGGACACGATGGTGTTGATGCCCGGGTAATCGTTCCCGGCCTCACGCAGCAGATCGAGGATGTCGACGGTCTCGAAGGTTTCCTTTTCGAGGTTGATGACATCGATACGTTTCGGGGAATAGCGTACGATTTCGTCGGGTGTGATGTTGACGCGCAGGGAGGGCTGTCCGGGTGCGAGCAGCACCGGGTAGTCGTCGCCGATGCGGTCGACCGCCCGTGTGCCGAGTCCGGGAACCAGGCGTATGAGGCCGTCCTCGCGTCGGATGCGCGGGGACCAGCGGAACTCGTTGTTGCTGAAGGCGACACCCGACCAGGCGGGCATCAGGTACTTCCCCACGCGCGCGCCCACGACTTCCTGTATCATGATGCCCATTTCCTCGTGGAAGTCCAGCAGTCCCCGTTCCGCACGGTACTCGATCGGATCGGGACCGAAAGTGGACGCGTACACCTCGGCGATGGCGTCGAGCAGTGCGGCCAGGCGCTGCGCTTTCGTGCCCGCGTTGGCGAGGAAGAGGCTTTTGTACTTGCCGGAGAACGCCGCGTTCATACTGTCCTCGAGCAGGCTCGAGCTGCGGACGATCAGCGGGTTGTCGCCGAAATCATCGAGCGCCACCGAGAGGCCTTTCATGATTTCGGGTGAGAAATATGAATTCTTGAACACCTGTATGATGGACGGGTATTCCTCACGCACCTGCTCGATGTCGAGGTATTTCTGGTTGAACACCTCCTCGAGATTGTTGTAGTGAATGAAGTTGAGTATGCCGTCGGAAGTGATGTACCAGGTTTTGGGCAGGCGCACATTCTGGAAGCGGCCGGAGGACTCGGCGTCCTGGCTGATGATATGCCATGCGAGGAAGAGGCCCGAACTTTTCCCGCCGAGCTTCCCGTGACTTTTCTGGTGAAAGATCGTGCGGCGTGTCAGCTCGAAGAAATCATGCACTTCGAGGAAATCCTTGGCCACGTTGATATAGGGGAGCTGATCGGTGAAGAAGCGCCGGATCAGCGAGACACGGAGTCCTTTCTCGGTGGACGGGGAGAGCTCGATACCTTCGGGAAAAATGTGATAGTATCGTCCGAGCGCGTCGACGATCTCGGAGAGGGAGGTGTCGAGATTCTCCACCGTATTGACCAGGAAGGACGCCTTGTCGTCCTTGATCCATTTCTGTATGAGCTGAAGGATTTCATCCCCGCTGAGGTGTTCTGCGGCGATGCGGAAGATCTCGTCGCTGGACGCGATGAAATTGTGCAGCTGTTCCCGCTGGCGTGGACGGTTGGTCTCGCCGTACACGTCGTCTTCCTGCTCGAGGCGGGCCGAGAAGCGCTGCATCAGTTCGCAGGCCGAACGGATGCCGGCCCAGCACAGGCGGTTGAGCATTTTCCGCGAAATGCGCGTATAGAGGCTCTGATCCGTGCGGCGTATCATGTCCAGGATGACTTTCCACTCTTCCCGCTTTTTCTCGGCGAGCTGGTCCTTGAGGGACTGCCATTCGCTGAAAACGTTTTTCAGGCGGTGGTGGAGGATGTGGTGACCGAGCCGCTCGGCGATGGTGTTGATCAGTTTCCTTTCCTCACGGAGGAAGGGACCCTCGTCCGCCGGACCGACCTCACGGATATAAAACACCTCGATACGGCCTTCCACCTTGTCCTGTATCACGATGTCCGTGCGCAGGCGCCAGCGTGATTCCACGAAATCCGCGGAGGTGTACGAGCGATTCCCGTAGACGATACGGGCGCGGCAGATGTCCGGGAACTGCCATCCAGGGGGAATGGCCTCGATCACACCCTGGAAAACCGCGTCGAAATCGGTGTCCTTGCGCGTGAGCACTTCCTCGACGTGATAGAGGCAGTTGAGTTCCTTCGCACGCTCCCCGAGCGCATAGAGCAGATCCCCGAGCGATTTTTCCTTGTTCTTCATACTGCCCCGCTGTGGATATGGATGCGCAGGAAAAATAGTGAAAGCACGGGCAAGGGGAAAGGGGCGTGCGGCAAAGAAAGGGAGAAAACGATGCGGAATTGAGTCTTGCGCGGAAATCCCGTACCTTGGAAGCACCGGATCACGCACATCCGCCTCCCGGCGACGCTGCACCGGTTCGCTTCCCCCGCACATCTTCCTCGTTCAGATATCCTACGGAGTTGTACATGAGCGGTGAATCCTTCAATCCCTATCGCATGGCGCAGCAGCAGTTCGACGGTGTCGCCGAAAAGCTTGGACTCGACCTGGCGACGCGCAACCTGCTCCGCGTTCCTGACCGTGAAATGCATTTCAACATCCCCATCCGCATGGATGACGGCAGCTACCAGGTATTCCGGGGCTTTCGCATTCAGCACAACGATGCGCGGGGTCCCTGCAAAGGCGGCATCCGCTTCCATCCCCAGGAGACGGTCGACACCGTGCGTGCGCTGTCTATGTGGATGACTTGGAAGACCGCGGTGGTGGACATCCCGCTCGGGGGTGGCAAGGGCGGTGTCATCTGCGACCCGCACAATCTCTCGATGCGTGAGCAGGAAGCGCTCTGCCGCGGTTGGGTGCGCAAGATCGTGCAATACACGGGGCCGGAGCGCGACGTTCCCGCGCCGGACGTGATGACCTCCGGGCAGCACATGCTGTGGATGCTCGACGAGTACGAGCAGCTTGTCGGTCACAAGGCGCCGGGTTTCATCACCGGCAAGCCGATCGGACTCGGTGGCTCTCTCGGACGTACGGAATCGACCGGGTTCGGCGTCATCTACGCCGTGCGCGAAGCGCTCGCCGAGCAGGGAGTTCGCATGGAAAACACCACTGCCTCGGTGCAGGGTTTCGGCAATGTCGCGCAGCATGCCATCGAGCTGTTTCATTCCTATGGCGGCAAGGTGCTCTGTGTCTCCAGCTGGGATCAGAAGGAGCAGGCGGCGTTCTGCTTCCGTCGCAAGGACGGCGTTGACCTCAAGCAGCTGCGCGCAATGACCAACAGCTACGGCGAGATCAGCCGCGCGAAGGCGGCGGACGCCGGGTACGAAGTGCTTCCCGGCGACGACTGGATCATCCAGGAAGTGGACGTACTGATTCCCGCGGCCATGGAAAACCAGATAAACCGGGATACCGCTCCGCAAATCCGCGGCAGCGTCAAGATCATCGCCGAAGGGGCGAACGGTCCCACCACGCCGCCCGGCGACGCCATCGCGCACGAGAAGGGCATCTGGCTCATCCCCGACTTCCTGGCCAACGCGGGCGGCGTGACATGCAGCTACTTCGAGCAGGTGCAGAGCAACATGAATTACTTCTGGACGCGTGACGAGGTCATCAGCAAGCTGGACACGAAGATGACGGAGGCATATTACGCGGTGTCGCAGATGGCGCGACGGCGGAATATTCCCATGCGCGACGCGGCCTACATGATCGCCATCGCGCGCGTGGCCGAGGCCTGCAAGATGCGCGGCTGGGTCTGACGGATACGCGTATGATTCCGAACCGTGCACAGGACGACGAGGTCACGCAGCTGATCCTGCAATCCGGTCTGAGCGGGACCATCCCGAAGTCCCATCAGCTGGACTTCAAGGACCTGATGAATTTCCGCATCAACAGGATACTGCTGGTATCGAGCCTCTACGACTACTACACGCTGGTCGAGGACGGGCAGCTCACCGAGGCGGTGTTCAACGAGTACAGCGAGCTCAACCTGCATTACGCGCCGCATATCACGCGCGTCAACAGCGGGGAGGCGGCGCTCCGCCTGCTCGAGTCGCAGGACTTCAACCTGGTCATTTCCATGCTGCGTCTCGGTGACATGGATCTTGCCTCCTTCTGCGGAAACCTCAAGCGACAGCATCCGGATCTTCCCCTGGTACTGCTGTCCTTCCAGTCCGCGGAATTCGACCTCTACATGAAAACCGCCGATCTCTCGAACTTCGACAACATCTTTGTCTGGTCGGGCGACCGCAAGCTCTTCCTCGCCATCATCAAGCTGCTCGAGGACGTGCGCAACGCTCCGGTGGACTGCCTCGAGTTCGGCGTGCGTACGATACTGCTGGTCGAGGACAGTCCCTGGTTCTACTCCTCCTACCTGCCGCTGATCTATGCAGAACTGATCACGCAGGTCCAGGACCTGATCGAGGAGGGCAAAAACTTCGCGGACAAGCTGCTCCGTCAGCGTGCGCGGCCCAAGATATTTCTCGCCACTTCCTACGAGGAGGCGGCCGCCATACACCGCAAGTACGGCAGCAGCATGCTCGGTATCATTTCCGACATGCGTTTTCCGAAAGGCGGGAGCAAACAGGATCTTGCCGGACTCGAGTTCGCGCGCGCGGTGCGGGAGCTGCACCCGGAGCTGCCGATACTCGTGCAGTCCTCCAACACCGAACTGCGGCTGCAGCTCGAGCAGGAGGGCTTCAGCTTCGTCGACAAGAACTCGCGCATGCTGCTGCAGTCGCTGAGCGACTTCATGAAGGAAAATTTCGGCTTCGGGGATTTCATTTTTCGCACCGCCGACGGCAGCGAGGTGACGCGGGCGCGCAATCTTCGCGAGCTCCGCGAGAAATTGCGCTTCGTCCCTGACGATTCGCTGCTGTACCACGCGGCGCGCGACCATTTCAGCAACTGGCTCAAGGCACGCACACGTTTCGAACTGTCGAACCGTCTCAAACCCGTCAAGGTCACGCAGTTCGAGCGGGTGGACGATCTGCGCAGCTACCTGCTCAGGGCCATCAGCGATCACCTGATACAGGACCAGAAAGGCGTGATCTCGGACTTCACCCGCAGCGAGTACGACGGGGAGGACACGTTCCTGCGCATCGGTTCGGGATCACTCGGCGGCAAGGGTCGCGGCCTGGCGTTCACAGACAACCTGCTGCGTAAATACCTTGCGCCGGACTATTTCCCCGGCGTGCGCATCTCCATTCCCCGTACCATCGTGCTGGGGACGGACGTGTTCGCGCAGTTCATGGAGGAAAACGAGCTGCTGCCCCTGGCCGTGCAGAACGTGAGCGACGGGGAAATCCTCCGCGCCTTCCTGACCGCGGATCTGCCCGCCACCGTGATCGGCGACATTCGCGCGATACTCAGCAAGGCGCGCTTTCCCATCGCCGTCCGTTCCTCATCTCTGCTCGAGGACGCGATGTATCAGCCTTTCGCGGGGATATACGCGACCATCATGATACCGAACAGCAGTCCGGATCCCTCGGTGCGCTTTCACAACCTGACACAGGCCATCAAGTACGTTTTCGCATCGACCTATTTCCGGCAGGCGAAGAACTATATCGAGGCCACTTCCAATCGCATCGAGGAAGAGCGCATGGCGGTGATCATACAGGAAATGGTCGGTGAGCGGCACGGGAAGTATTTCTATCCGCACATCTCCGGCGTCGCACGCTCGTTCAACTATTATCCCTTCGGAAAGGCGACGCAGAAGGACGGTGTGGTGAACCTCGCGCTGGGACTGGGCAAGACCATCGTCGAGGGCGGAACCAGTCTGCAGTACTCGCCCGCGTATCCCACGGTGTACCCGCAGTTCGGGACGACGCGTGACCTGTTTCACAACTCCCAGCTCAAGTTCTTCGCGCTCGATCTCGATTCCGACATCATCCGGAAATACCCGCAGGAAGATCAGCACCTGGTCGAACTCGATCTCGCGGACGCCGAACAGCACGGAACGCTGACCTACAGCGCGTCGACCTACGTCGGACAGGACGACAGGCTGTACGAGGGCATAAACCACAGCGGTCCGCGCGTGCTGACCTTCGCACCGCTGCTCAAATCCGAAGTGATACCGCTCAACCAGGCGATTCGCCTGCTGGTCAACATCTGTGAAACGGCCGTCAACTGTCCCGTGGAAATCGAGTTCGCCGTCCGGCTCGGTACCGACGCTCCGACGCCCGCGGAGTTCAGCTTCCTGCAACTGCGTCCCATGGTCAAGCAGGAGGGGAATTTCCGTGTGGACCTCGACGTCCTTGACGAAGCGCGTATACTTTTTCAGAGCGAACAGACGCTGGGCAACGGCAGTAAGCGCCTGCGCGATATCATCTACATCAAGCCCGAGAACTTCGATGCGATGAAGACACGGCAGATGGTGCGCGAGATCAGCGAGATCAACCACGCACTCCTGGCCGCGCAACGGCCCTACCTGCTGATCGGTCCGGGGCGATGGGGCTCCTCCGATCCGTCACTCGGCATCCCCGTCGGCTTCGGCGACATTTCCGGCGCAACGACGGATACACTTTCCATCGCCAACGCAGAACT
>JAVVFP010000635.1:0-1957 GCA_032250495.1 Bacteroidota bacterium
GGCATCCACATGCGCGCGTACGGTCAGAAGGATCCGCTGATCGAGTACAAGCGCGAGGCCTTCGACCTCTTCGTGCAGATGCTCGGCATGATCAACCGCGAAGTGCTGGGCATGGTCTTCCGCCTTTACCCGGTGAAGGAAGAGGTTGCGCAGCGTCCGCAGGGTCCGAGCATCTCCCAGCTCGTGACCACCCACCAGTCCAGCGAAGGCATGGGATACAAGGCGAACCACGAGGCGCAGCCGGGACACCAGGCCCCGCAGGAGGCGACCGCCGGAAAGCGGCAGCCGATCCGTGTCGAGAAAACTCCCGGACGCAATGAGCCGTGTCCCTGTGGCAGCGGCAAGAAATACAAGCACTGTCACGGACAGCAATAGTCCACCCGCGATCCCCACGGACCGCGGCACAATAACACGAGAGGAGAGCAGCGTGCGACAGCACGGAGCGACGACGTCCTGTCCCTCATGCGGCGAGGAGAACTCCATCCTCGATCTCCGCTGCCGGGACTGCGGTGCCTTCATCCGGGACCGGGTTCCCGCGATGAACCTGTTTTCCGCGCTCTGGGGAATGATCGAGCGTCCTGCGGCAACGCTCCTTCGCTTCGCCCGCAGCGAGCAGAAGAATTACGTCCACGTGCTCTTCGCCCTTACCGGTCCGCTGCTGATCGCCGTCCTGCTGGCCGCGCTGCGCGCGGGCGACAGGGGCATGGCCTTCGGATACGCGCTGGCCGCGATTGCCGTGCTCGGCCCCTTCGCCGGACTGCTGTTTCTCGCCATCGTCGCCTGGATATCGAACCGGGCGCTGCGCCTCTTTCTCGGTGTACAGCTCGGTTACCGGCTGGTTGCGGGTTACATCGCCTATGCCGCCGCCCCGCTCATGTGGGCGTCGGTCATCGTCCTGCCCCTGCAGCTCGGCCTTTTCGGCCTTACGCTGTTTTCCGACAATCCCGCTGCATGGTCGATTCGTCCCGTGCCGTTCTGGCTGCTCGCCGCACTCGACGGCATCGCCGTGCTCTGGACCTTCTTTCTCCTGCCGCTCGGGCTGCGCGCACACGGCGTTCGATATGCACGCGCACTGCTTTTCCCGCTGCTGAGCACGCTTTCACTCCTCGCAGTACTCGCGGCGGCGGGCAGGGCCGCACTGCCGCTGTTCCCATGAACCCCAGGACATCGAATTCCACATGAGTAACGCACGCATGACAATGGAGCATATGGTAGCATCGCTGGAAGGAGGCCTGATCGTCTCCTGCCATGCCGAGGAGCACGGCGGGGGAGACGGTTTCGACGCCCTGCGGTATTTCGCCCGTGCCGCCATCGAGGGCGGCGCCGTTGGGCTGCGCATCGAAGGCGCCGAGCGACTGCGCGCCATACGGGAAATGACAAAACTGCCGCTGATCGGCTTCGTGCAGGGCAACTACCCCGACGGTTCCGCGCTCATCACCCCGTCGATCGACCACATAGAGGCGCTGCTTGAAGCCGGCGCGGACATCGTGGCCATCGACGCGACCAAGCGCAAGCGTCCCGGGGATCTCGACGGTTTCATTTTCTTCGAGCAGGCGCGGAAGCGCTTCACCGCGCCACTCTGGGCGGACGTGGCGAATTTCCGCGAAGGAGTACGCGCCGCGGAAATGGGTGCGGATATCGTGGCGACCACGCTCGCCGGCTACACGCCGGGCACCGTCGTGCAGGACTATCGGACTCCCGATTTCACCCTGATCCGCGAACTCTCCAGCGCATTGACCATCCCTGTCATCGCCGAAGGACGCATCTGGACACCGGAAGACGCCCGCCGTTGCACCGTCCTCGGCGCGCATGCCGTCGTCGTCGGATCCGCCATCACGCGCCCCCAGGTCATCGCACGGATGTACGTCGAGTCTCTCCAGGAACACGGTCCCCCCCCGGGACCGATCAGACGCGGCACCGGGCAGTGAAACGGCCCGGGACCGATCAGACGCGGCAC
>JAVVFP010000636.1:0-1953 GCA_032250495.1 Bacteroidota bacterium
GCTGTACCTCGCTGCTTCTCGCAGCTCCCGGACTTCTCCGCGCACAGGTCGACACGACCCGGACAAAAGACACGACCCGGACCGAAAACACGGGCCGGTCCGAAAACACGACCCGGACCGAAAACACGGGCCGGATCGAAGACGCGAGCGATTCCCTGATCTCGGAGGCCCCGCTTCATTCTGTACTCCCTTCTGTGCGTGATTACGGTTCGTGGACGTGGCGCAAGGATTCCCTCACCCTGCTGCATTACCAGCGCTTCAGCGACATTGCGGCGCTGCATCCGTACGTGCGTATCGCGGACCTCGGGAATTTCGGCCAGCCACATGGAATCCTCTCCGCTTCCGCGATTCCGCATCACGCCACGGTCTCCCTGAACGGAATCCCGGCCGATGACTTTGTCACTGCAAGTCCTCCCACGGACATGCTTCCACTCGAGGATGCCGCCAGCATCACGGTGTACCCGCAATACCAGAGCTTCTGGTACGGCGCTCCTGGAGACGTGTTCGCGGCGGATGTGGTGCAAAAGGAATGGGACGCACCCCGACCGGTGACACGACTCCGGCACACCGAGGCAGCCAACGAATACCTGTTCACCGATGCGATGTTCACACTCAATCCGTCGGAGAGAGGGAATCTGTTCCTCGCGGGTACTCGCATGACCATCGGCGGCGCCGCGGGAACGAACACCGCGCGCTTCGAGAATACGCTCGCCGAAAGCTGGAACCTTCGTGCGCGTTACCGCGAGCACATCAGTTCAATTTTCACTACATCGATTGCCCTGCGCTATAACGATGAACTGACGCATCTCAACGGCGGCGTGTCGGGCACATATGACCCCCTTCGTCTTGCCTATCGCTACGAGGAAGACGGAAGAGGCACGTTCGCCGCCTCGGCGTTCGATCCCATTACCGCGCCTCTCGTCAATGCGACGATGGAAACGCATCGTCAGCGCTATACCGCCACGGCGGAGCTTGTGGCGTACTGGACTGCGGACAGCAGTCAGACCACACGTATACGCCTGCAGGCGATCTCCGATGTCCGGCGTTTCCGCGATGATCTCAGCGACGTCGATGAACTCAGCGATGTTGACGACGTGGGACTCGTCATTCCACGCTTCAATACAACCGATCACTGGACCCGCTACCGCGCACAGCTCGATCATCAGACGGCCCTGCCGTGGGCGCATCTCACGTTACGGGGACATGTGGCCCGTTTCGCGGCGAGCAAGGGTGGTGGCGCTCTCGACGAGGACGGTCTCGAAACCGGTTCGCGCGGTCGACTGGACCTGCTGCTCGGACCGGTCGCGCTATCAGGGTTCGCGGCATTGGATTACCGCTACGATCAGACCGCCGTCAGCCTCGGTACGGGAGCGGAACTTCCCCTGGGGGCATTGTCGCTCTGGGGCGGCGTGTCCTTCTCCCCGCGTATTCGCTCCTACCTCGCCACCGCCTACACGCCCGCTCTTCTCGTCGTTTCGGGAGACCGCACACCGGACCTCGACAAGGTCAGTATCGCGGAAGGAGGGTTGCGCCTGCATACGGAGGTGCTCGAGGCCGATCTCCGAGGATTCGTCCGGCGCGAAGATCGCTACCACGTATTGCAGACCACACCGTACCAGGGTGAAATACCGGGACGATACACTCTCGTCGCAACCGCCATCCCCGGCGGCGGCGTGCAGACAGTTTCCGGCGCAAGCCTCACAGCCGGATTGTCCTTCTGGCGTTTCCGGCTCGACCAGCAGGCGATATACCAGCGCACGGAGAGCTCTCATGCGCTGCTTTCCCTTCCTCTGGCACCGGAACGGTATTATACCGCCGCGCTGTACTTTCGCGGGAACCTCATCGAGGGCACGCTCGATCTGAAAGCCGGCGGCCGCTTCACGTATTCTTCCGCATATCAGCCCCTGACATATCACCCCCAGGCAGGCATTTTCACCCTCCCTGCCGTGGTGG